>NZ_JBQQCN010000008.1:0-141592 GCF_052246795.1 Halobacillus sp. K22
AAGCGTCAGAAAGATGTTTGACCGAAGTTTGGATGGCCGTGCTATCCACTTCCTTTAACCAAAGGAATTCTCTTTTAAGCTTGGGTAGTTGTTTGGAACAAGTAGAGTAACTCAAACCTTTTCCGGTTTCCTTGTAGGCACGGCTCCATTCGGAGAGGAAATGATTGAAGACAAAACGAGCGCAACCGATTGTCTTAGCGATGAGCGATTCTTGGGTTTTATTTGGATAGATACGAAAGTTATACGCTTTATGCTTCAACCTTTCCACCTCCTTATCAAGAACATACGTTCTTACTTTAGGATATCACGGTAGGGAGAATATTCAAAGGCATTCGCCTTACGGCGACGGCATTCATCTCCCCCTTACCACCGGTCTTCGACACGGCGCTTGAAGAGGGAGTCTTCTGCCGATGAATGATAAATCATTTGCTTTACTTAGAGGGGAGCAATTTTTTATGCCTTATGTAAACAAAACTAGTACTCGGGGTAATACCAACATTTAGTCAAATTACTCAAGCTAAGCTAATTATTTACAAAAAAAGAACTAAATCCCCTCTTTACCTTAAGTATCGAATTCAAGATAACTAAAGCCAAGGTGTGGTTCTAATGCCTCTCGTCGAAAGCGCTGGAATCGTCCCCTCGGTTCTACAGAGCTCTGTGATTGCTGATTAACTATGAACAGCTAAAAAATGCAAATTATTTAAATTTCAGTAGAAGGTAAGTGAGGCTTTATACAAGTTAGATTTTAAGTTCTGACATTCGTTCACTTTTCTCTTATGACGTTGATTGGATGGCAATCTGGAAGACTCCTGAGGAAAGCGACCAGGTTCCGATCCGATCAACAATCCCATCCCTAAGAAAAAAGTTGAATCTCGTCGGTAAGACGTGATCCAACTTTACAATGCAGATGCTTTGGTTTCCTAATTAATAATTAACGGCTTCTTCTTCTAGTTGTTGTTGTTTTAGATCCTTCTCAGTCTTTTTAATATCCAACTTCATAAGAATGGAGACGACAAGCGCTAAGAGTATTAAAGCAAGAAAAACGTAAAATACAGCAGTGTAACTATCGGTTCTAGCCCGAATTTGAGAAACAATCATAGGTCCAAATACGCCACCTAGAGACCATGTTGTCAACAAGTACCCATGAATGGCACCGAGTTGTTTCGTTCCAAACAAATCACCAATAAATGCAGGGAGATTAGAGAATCCTCCGCCGTAACAACTAACAACGAGTAAAATTAGAAGCTGGAATAAGATGATATTTGTTGTAATCGGAAGCATAAAAAAAGCAACAGTTTGTATTAAGAAAAAGATCATAAAAACATTAGGGCGGCCAATATAGTCTGAAGCTGTTGCCCAGCCAAGACGACCTCCACCATTAAACACACCCATAAGCCCGACCATCGTAGCAGCTGAAACGGCTGATAACCCTACAACTTCTTGGGCCATCGGTGAAGCAACTGAAATCATCATAATCCCTGCGGTCGTATTAATAAGCATCATCGTCCAGAGCAGCCAAAAACGCTTTGTTTTAACCGCTTCTTTTGAAGTCAATTGTTGTAAATCCTTTTTATAAACTTTATTCCCAGAGGCCATATTTTGTTTCATAGAAGCTGGCATCCAGCCTTCTGGGGGTGGGGCAATGTAAGAAGCACCTAGTATAATAAAAACAAAGTAAGCTGCCCCTAATACGTAAAATGTGTTAGATATTCCAATTGCAGTCATTAAGTTGGCTGCAACGGGCGCTGTAATGAGAGCTCCTGTTCCAAAACCAAGTACCGCTAATCCGGTTGCTAAACCTCTTCGGTCAGGGAACCATTTCACAAGAGTGGAGACGGGTGAAATATAGCCAATGCCAAGTCCAAGTCCACTTGCTACCCCGTAGGACAATAGGAAAAATGGAAGTGAATCAATCGCGATCGCAATTCCTGAACAGGCTTGTCCTAATCCAAACAAAACACCAGCCAGGATTGCTGATTTTCTTGGACCATTTCTTTCAACAAACTTCCCAAACAATGCTGCGGATGACCCGGCCAGTGCCATCATAATGGTAAATGCAATCGTTACTTGAGTTGGGGTCCAACCCATTTGTTCACTTACGGGGGTGGTATATACGCTATATGCGTAGGCACCTCCGATGGAAAGATGGATGGAAATAGCTGATAAAGCAATTAACCATCTGTTTTTCATTGCTTGCATATTATGTACCTCCTTCACTCTTTTTGTAAGCGGATCCATAAAATAGGATACAACGGGCGGCGGAAAAAATCAAACTATTTGAAATTATTTGAAATATGGAACTATGGTGGGAGATTCCATACTCTCCACCTCCTGGACGAGGCTCACACTAGAAAAGAAGTGTTTGTGGACATAGCGGATTCCGTTCCCTATCGCAAAACTCGAAATTACACTTTAAAATGTAACTAGATTTGCTTTACTGTTTGCACAGTATTTGTAGTGGTATTTGTAATTAAAATTAAAAAAATCTCAGTTCAGTGAACTGAAATTTTTCTTCTATTTATTTTCAATTGCTTCTTCAATTAAAGCCCCTATTGCGGAAGACTTGGATTCGAGATAACTTGGAGCAGAACTTAAACTAACGTCCCGATAGCCTTTTACACCTTAATATAAACTCCAATCCATGATCTTATATAGTCTAGACCACAAAGTCCATCCACTTTTATTACTTGAAAAAGGTCGAAAGTATTGGCAACAGTTTTTTTCCATTAACCATGTGGTCTTGCTTTGCAAGTTGTACAAACCTTGCGTTTGGAATTGCCTTTGTTAATCTACGACCAACATCATATATTGAGGCCGGGCTTTTTTCGCCCACGATTATTTGCGTAGGTATGGAAATTCGAGTAGCTCGTTCAACGGGTGGCATATCCTGAGTTAGAGTAATATCATAAGCAAGGGTTGGAGCTAGATCTTTCGTCGTTCTCCAGCCAGGAAATAACGGCAACATTAAAATAAATACTTTGGGCATCCCAATCCCCTTTAAAAAGGTAATCATTGCTTCTGCATTTTTCTCGTTATCGAGAAGTTTGTGTATTTTTTGGCTTAATTGGTTGTATTCGGCTTTTTCTTTCTCGTCACGTACATATGGCGCATCATACATCGTGACTTTTTGCACTTTGTTGCCAAGTCGAAGTGCTGCCTCAAGTGCGATTACAGCACCAGAAGAATGGCCATACAAATACGCCTTGCCGCCTGCAGTATCAATCATTGCTTCGATATCTTCAATTTCACGTTCTATAGTATAAGGCAGTGTGTTACCACTATCGCCGCGTCCACGGCGGTCATAATTGTAAACAGTGAATTCTGTGGCAAATATTTTGGCATCTCGCACTATGGGCTTAAATGAGCGATGGCAGCTTGCTCCCGTAATATAAATGAGCGCTGGACCACTTCCGTAAACATCGTACGCCAAGGTTGTGCCGTCTTTAGACTGGGTCGTTTTCATATATCTCACCTTTCCCCTCAAAAAATAGATGAATTTCACCCACATACATTTGCCAACACTTCAATCAATATTCCACCAATACATACATTAAATTACCTAAACATTAATTTCTACATCACCAATAAACTCCCTTCTATTATTAAATAAACTGAACAGATTGTTTAAAGGTAAGCACCCGTGAGTTAAAAGGATTAAATAACGTTGGCGTTGAATTATATATTAAATAATCAAGAGCATTTTTGGGTTAAAATAAAAAACTAAAGGAGTATACTAATGAATAATATTTTTGAGATTACGTACTCAGATGAGATATTAAATCGTATCGAAAACTTAAATGTAGATTCACAACCAAAATGGGGAAAAATGGATGTCTCTCAAATGTTAGCTCATTGCTCAGCTTTCCAAGATATCGCAATGGGATACTCTTTACCCCCAAGAGGTTGGTTAGGGTTATTAGTAGGTAGATTTGCAAAACCCATTTTTTATAATGACAAACCTTTAGACCACAACATGTCGACTATTCCAACCATTTTAATTACAAGTAAAAGAGATTTTGATATAGAAAGAGAAAAACTGAAACAAAAAATAATAATATTTCAAAAGAATGGACCAGAGGCTTGTACAGATCATCCACATCCTTTTTTCGGAAAACTTACTTCCGAACAATGGGGAAAAGGAATCTACAAGCATCTTGACCACCATTTAAAACAATTTGGTGTTTAGTAACAGGAATTTACATATACCGTACCATCTTAAAGTATCCTGGTTTGTCAGTTAAATAGCTTAATGACCTGATATTCCTTGTGCTTAGATAATAAAGGGCTAAGGCTTTATTGAACAATCGCTCCCTTTAGGTTAAGACTCGAATTTGATATATATATGATTATTAAATACTTCTTAAGGTTGCTTACCGTTCTTTCCAAAGGCTTTACTAAGCTTATTAACAATTATTACCCCTATTATCCCACCAAGACTGGTACCAACGAAGGTAGCCCATTCTATCCCTTCCTCTGTCCATAAACTAATGGCTAAATGGATAATGAACAGAATAACTACAAAATAAGTTAAATATTTTAAAGTACCATTAATTGATATCTCCTCCAGTAATTTTTTTCAACTAACTGTGCCAACACTCAACAAACTAACATTTTTCAGACCTTCACTTATGTATTGAGGGAGCGAGAACGGTATTAGGCAAAAGCCCCCGTTTATGTAAGACTCGAATTCAAGATATTTCATAATGCTCTTTTACTTTAGCACCCTATAGATTAAGTTCCATTACTCATAATTTAGTTCCGGATTGGTGGGGATGTTGTCACATAAGTTTGCGCAATAAAGTCATGTATTGCTCGTTTATCTTCTCTTACCCCTATCATAAAGGCACTTACAATCAATCCAATTCCTAATGTGAGAGCATAGGCAATTCCTGATACTATAACCCTTAATATCATTGTACCAACCCCAACTTTTCTTCCGTCAATTCTTACGATACGATTGCCTGCCATTCTTCTCCCTAACGTGTACCCAGACCATAAAACAGGTAATAACAAGGTATAAAATAATCCTAAAATATCAGTAGGGTAGGAGTTTTCACCATCATAAAATACTCCATATAGAAAGTAAGAAATAATTCCTGTTACCGCAAATATAATAATAAAATCTAAAACACTTGCTAAAAACCTGTTCCTAAAACCAGCTGGATAAGTAACTTCCATATACACCATCCTTTCATAATTTTTATATCGCTAGCCTTCACACTAAAGTAATAGTCCCTTTACAACTAAAGCCCCCATTTCCATAAGACTCGATTTCGAGATATTCTTAAGTTCGTTATCTTAATTTAACTGTCCCTTTACCTAAAGCAGGTAGCTATTTTTTCGTGAATTGAAATTATCAACCCATATAATGAAACGTAGAGTAGTAATTTCCCGTAATACATGTAATCATATCTGGAGGTGCATGATGAAAGACATTTTCAAACTTATACTCGCAGTAATTTTAGGTATAGCATTGTGGGATGGAATAAAATACATATGGAATCTACTAATTTAAATCGTTAAAAAACAACCATTTTTTGGTTGTTTTTTACTGTCAATAAGTTATCAATGTATTATTGCGGAAAAGCCCCCAATAACTGAAGATTTTAATTCGAGATAATAACCCCATCAGAATCAATAATCTCTCACTCGCTGTGACCGGGGTAAACATTGGTCTGAGCATTAGGATGTCATGTTTCAGGAGGTGAGGTTATTTGCTGCCACTGGCCATACATTTTTCCTCTTGACTTTCCTTGTAAGGGCTATATTTTACCTTATTATAAAACAGTTTCCTGCTGTAACGATTGCTGTAATTGAGGTTCCTTCCGGATAACACACTTCCACTTCATCTACTGTGTCAATTGTAACTTCGAATTCACATATCGTACGGTTGTTGCACGTGTACCTGATCATGATCGGTACAGAGAATCGGATGGGGACGGTACTGAATCCTGGTCTTGCCGTAACCCGCCTGACGTCGTCGAGTATGGTGAAGGTGGAGGCATTCGGTAGCACTTTACAGCTTGAAGTCACTTCGTTTCCTTCATTTTGGCAGTTTAGAATTGGGATGATACATTCATCAGGTACTGACACTGTGCGTAATGATTCGGTGCAAAATACCACCCAATCGTAGACTCTTTGGGCGCGGATACATTCCTTAGATGGTTGAGAGTTCGTTCCTTGTAGATCGGACTGAGTATCATTGACTTGAATTTCCAGATTCACCTCCGCTACTACCTGAACTTCTTTTGCCAGTGTTAGGTTAAGCTCTAATGAAAGTGGAGGGAGTTCTATAACAGTGATGTCAAAGGAGCACGAGCTCATATTTCCTGCTGAATCTTCCGCCATACACGTGACTGAAGTAACACCCAGGGGGAAGAAAGAGCCTGAAGGAGGGGAGCAGATGTGTGTGACGACCGAGCAATTATCCGATACAGTAGGATCAGGATAGGTGACCACTGTTCCTGTATCCCCAGGGGGAACACCGACCAGAATATCCTCAGGACAATGAATAGTTGGAGATTCTGTATCTTCAACAATGACTAAAAAGCTGCACGTGGCTGAATCTCCGCTTGTATTAGTTGTGGAGCATGTTACTTCTGTCATGCCGACTGGGAATGACTGCTCTTCTACTAAAGTGACTGTTTGAAGGGGTGGGGAAATGGTTTCGGTTCTGCCATTACACGAAATTTCTGTAATTCCACAATCATTACTTCTGGCTACCACTTCGTATGAGACGGTGGCCGAACATACACCAGGATCATTTGCTACTGTAATATCAACAGGGCACGAGATATTCGGGTTACATACTGCTGCTGGTTCTGTCAGCCAAGGAGTGTAGTCCACGTTCCCGACCGTCGTATCACCCCCTGGCGTATTCGGTCCATCCTCACTTCCCCACCAATTGTTTTCTGCATCCAGTGGTGGTGCTGCCATCGAGTTATAGAAAAGGCCGCCATCCGGGTTATTAAAGATATTATTGCCATTGACCCTTACGTTGGTTGGCACATTGCCTGCTTTACCTACTACAATCCCATATGTGGTATTAGGGCCGTCCCCGTTATCATGGATGCAATTATTAATAATGGTGATGTTATTGGTCTGCCCGTCGAGGAACAGGGCGCCGTTTGTGCCACGACTATCGTAAACCTCGTTTCCTTCCACCAACGTATCACTCATGATCACAACGATACCATCTTCGTTAATATTATAAATGATATTGTTACGAATGATACCGCCGGGAAGGTTTTCGTCTACACCCGTATCATCTCCCAACTTAATACCATCGTTCGAAACCATGGCCGTCATATCGTAGAGAATGTTATATTCAATGATTGAATTAGTAGCCTGGTAGAGCGCAATGCCGGCATCAGTGGATCGGATGGCATGCAGCTCGTTATAACTGATCGTATTGTTGTCCGAACTACAACAAATGTTAATGCCATCACCGGCTGTATCATAAATATGATTATAACTAATTGCTCCTTCCACGATTCTGCGTAGTTGAACACCTTCATCTGCTGCTCCGTGGATGATGTTATAAATTACGTTAGGTCGTAGCTTGGTAGGCGCCGCATCCGGTGCATCCACCAGGTCACCTGTGCCATTTCTTATTTCAAAGCCATTTATCGTTACATCATCCGCGGTAATCCTAAAAATCCTCGCTAAGTTGAAAAGCGTTCCATCAACAATTGCTTCCGTCGCAGGATCTCCTGGAATGCGTGTGGTCATACAATTCGGACGCGGATCGACATTGGCTTGAGGACCAAGGATCGACACTGATTTGTTCGCCATTATCGTTGCAGTAGGACTATACAAACCTGCTGCCACATTCACGGTACCGCCGGCATCGACCGCATCAATCCCCTCTTGAATTGTTGCATATTCACTTGGTACAAATACTTCACTAGGCATGATCATCCTCCTTTCCTTTTATTGAGTACACAGGAAAGAATGAACATTTCTAATAGTTTTATTCATGTGAATGATAATTGTATAGGCATAATACCTAATATAGAAGGAACAGATAAAAAGAAGTTGGATTAGGGTACTTATTCTAAAAACCGAAGTTCCAGTGTTTGTCCGCGATCGGTGCCCCCTCTTTTATTACGGTTTGGCCAAGTCAATGACCACACTTCAACAGATACTATCCTTATAGGCAGATTGAATTACGTTGTTCTAAATGCGAAAGTTGGGTTACTCACATAATCCAAAACATTTCAAAATATTGTAAAAAAAGTAATTTTTGAGTCTAATATCTCGAAACTGAGTCTTCAACTAACCTGCCCTTTACTTGAAGACTCGAATTCGAGATAATTAACATGCAATACACCAGTCCTCCTTACATATTACTCTCCTCCACCACCTACGATCTGAACACACATTCTAAAGAAAGGATAGCTTTTGACCCTTAGCCTACCATGCGAATGATATAACTCGTGGGGGGTCTTTAAGAAAATCCTAGGAAGAGATGAAGGGCGTATGAGACTTTACAAATACCGATAATATCAACCAAAAACATGAACTCGTTTTTCCAATAAAAAGAGGCTTATCTCGAATACAGATAAACCCTGCTATAAGACTCGCATTTCTTCTATATAGTATTAGAAGAAGAAAAGGACGATTCCTTTTTGTGAAATCGTCCCTTAATAAACTGAAATTACTGCTTAGGTTTTGCCTTTTCAGCATGGCTAGCTGCTTTAACTTCTTCAGGCGTTTGTTTATTTTCTTCTGCTTCTTTCTTCGTAGCTTCATCCCCACACACAACATGATCTAGCTTATTTTTTAAAGCTTCATACCCTTGTTGTGCTACTAATTCTTTATCATTTTTGTTTCTTTCGTCTCCAAAGTAAGTAGAATCCATGCCGGCATTATGGTGGAAACTAGTATTCGTAGCACCAGGAAGCATGGCTGTTACATTGACTCCTGTTCCTTTTAACTCTTCTCTTAAAGATTCGGCAAACATAAACCCAAATGCTTTAGATGGACCATACACCGTTTCGTAAGGCGTGGGTAACGTCGCAGATACAGAAGAAACGATAAGCAGATCTCCATCTTTATTCGGAACCATATCCTGCACTACACGTTTAGCCATATGAACCGTTCCGGAAATATTAATGTCGATTAACTTCAACTCTTCTTGTAAATCATTTTCTAAGAAGGAACCTCCCATACCGATACCAACATTCAGAACAGCTGAATCTAGCTTTCTATCTTTACTTTTAACAAACTTCCAAAATTCTTCAACGCCATCATAAGTGGATGCATCAGCTTTGAAAGGATAAGCTTCCACACCTAATTTTTCAATTTCTTCAGCTGATTGATAAATATTTTCACTGGACCCAGACATCGCAACATCATAACCATCATTCGCAAATAATTTCGCTAACTCAAAACCCAAACCTGATGTTGAACCTGTAATCATTACAAATTTTCTATTTACCATCGTAATCACTCCTTAAATTTAAAAATCCCTAATAGAATTGCCTTATTTATAGTGAAGCCTTGGGCTCATTAACAGTCTCGAACTTTATCTAAACAGCTTCCGCACATGAGAGAGAATATTCCCAAAGCCCATACATATCAAACGTACTTTTCTACGGAGACTTCTTTATACTCCTTATGTTGTTTATGTTCCGTAAATGGATAGAAACACCTGAATCATTCAGCGAATGATCGTGGCTAGATTTAGAAAAATATAGGTTACACAATAGTATGGAAATTCAGTTTCGAGATAACTAAAAGAAAAGCCGGCTATTTTAGCCGGCTTCTTGAAAGGAACATACTCAATTTATATAACGATACTCCATCAAACTGTTCAAAATATAGATTTCCTGCAATAATTCTTCTCCCACATTTGTCTCAAGAACCTTTTTCCTCTCAAGCTCCTTATCCACCAATCGTTTAACCGATAATACATCCGTTCCATTTCTCAGTACTTCCTCTTTGGAGTTAAAGTGTTTGTGGGCGACAAGCTGCATACCGTAGGAATTGAACAGTAACGTATATCCAGCTATCCCGGTTTTGGACTGATAGGCCTTAGAAAATCCTCCATCGATGACAATCATCTTTCCGTTTGCTTTAATTGGATTTTCCCCATCGATTTCTTTAACCGGGGTGTGACCATTGATAATATGGCCTTGATTAGGGTCCAGGCCAAAGTCATTCAGGATTTCACGGCAGGTTTCTTCATCTTCCCGCAAGTGGTAATAGGGATTTTTTCTTTCTTTATGGACTTTCTTATCCTTAATGAAGTACCTTTCAAAAGTGGTCATTTCCCGCTTCCCAAATAGGGAGGAATATTCGCCTGTCCATAGATACCAGGACATGTCTGTAGCAAGATCATCCGTCTCTTCCGGGTGGGCAAACGCATAGCGTAGATAATGCTCAAAAACATCAAGCAATTCTCGTCCGCCATAGGTGCGATTTTCGATTGTCATTTTTTCCATGTTTCCTTTTTCATCTAACGGAATGCACCCATGAATTAATAAGTTTCCGTTATATTTCAAATAAAGACTGCCTTTTTTCATGAAAAAATTCATGTGTCTGGCTAGTTTTTCAGAATGCTGGACTGAAAACAACAGCTTTTCCATCACTTGCTCTTCTTCCTCTAATAGCTGGTCAGGACGCTCAGAATCAACCGTGGCAAAACAGGTGTCTTCCAGTGGGTAGGTTTCCCCGTGGATCGTTATTTCGTTGTTGTCGTAATCGACTTTCTCGAGCAGCAGCCTATCTTCCATATTAAAATAAGAGCGCCTTTTTATAATAGGGCTTTCCAGCTTGAACTGAATCATGGCAATAGCTTGATGGATTTTGGTGATTTGCAATTTTTCATGCTCCGATGGTTCATCATCCGGCTGGGTTTTTGGCCGGAAGGCAGGATTGTCATCATAATACCTTTCCGCAAGATTAAGAAGGGGTCTAAGATTAATGCCATATACGTCCTCGATAATCTCTAAATTGTTATAGCGGGCACAGATACGGATGATATTAGCGAGACATACCTTTGAGCCTGCATAAGCGGCAATCCAGAGGACATCGTGATTTCCCCACTGAATATCAACGGAGTGATAATTAATAAGGGTTTCCATGATTTTGTCAGGTTCGGGTCCTCGATCATAAACATCCCCAACCACATGGAGATGGTCCACTACCAGCTGCTGGGTGGTATAAGCTAGGCCGATGATGAGCTTATCCGACTGCCCGAGGGAGATAATCTGCTGAAGAATCTTGGAATAATACTGCTCCTTATTCGTGAGTTCATCTGTTTTGTAAAGCAGTTCTTCAATAACATAGGCAAATTGGCTGGGCAGGGCTTTTCGCAGTTTGGAGCGTGTATATTTAGAGGAAGCATAAGAAACGAGCTTCATCATACGTTCAATGATTTGAGCGTACCAATCGTTTAATTCTTTTTCGTTGTCAAAGCTATTTTTGATGAGCTTGATCTTCTCTTCCGGGTAATAGACCAAAGTGGCGAACTCATCAATTTCTTTTTCGGATAACTCCTCGGCAAATAGATCGGTTATTTTCTCTTTTACTTTCCCTGAACCATTTCTTAATACATGTTGAAAAGCTTGATACTCCCCGTGTAAATCACTGACAAAATGCTCTGTGCCTTTGGGCAGATTAAGAATAGCTTTAAGATTAATAATTTCAGTGACCACTTTCTCTTCACTATCAAATTTTTGGGCGAGCAGGTCCAAGTATTTAGTATTCAACGTTTTGTATCCCCTTTCAAAATTCATCACTAGAAATCTATTTGCTGTTTAGACAACAAGAGAAACCAAAAATTAAATGCCTCTTATATGTTTATTTGCAATCTATTATTCATCTAAATCGTAACATATTTTTCAAATTTTTAGACATGCATTTTCCAGTAGACGACTTTTTTCACCACGAAAAACACCACACAATTGAACGGAAATGTGTGGGGTCTTCTTTTACCTATATATCTTCCTATAAAGCAGACGATAGACTTGCATGTTATTAGGAAGTCTTGCTGTTCACCTTCGACATCCTGGCGCTATCATTGGTGGAAGTTTCTCCTTTTACCTGCTTCAAGGTCGCCACGATCAGAAAGCTTACAATCACTAATAACAGCCAGGAACTTACTTTTCCTAAATGAACGAGGCTCCACGCGTCACGCTGATAAGGATACTCCCAGGCTCCGAAGTACGTGGCGATGTTCTCCGCTATCCATATAAAAAATCCGATGAGCACAAATGAAAGAGCCAGCGGCATTCTATAACGGGTTCCGTTCACTTCATAGATCACCCACGCTTGCCAGAATACGATAATGACAAGTCCAGATAACCACCAGCGTACGTCCAGCCAATAGTGATGGGTGAAGAAATTCAAGTATATGGCAGCTGCAAGAGGTACAACGACCAAAGAAGACGGCCACTTAACCAGACGGACTTTCAGCCTCCTCCAAGCCTGGCAGAGATAACTTGCCACACTTGCGTACATAAAGCCGCTGTACAACGGTACGCCAAAGACCTTGGAATAGCCTTCCTCTGGATAGGACCAAGAACCCATATGTACTTTAAAAAGTTCAAGGGCGAGGCCAATCACGTGGAACAAAGTAATGACCTTGAGTTCATCCCGTGTTTCAAGGCCGGAACGAACCATCCACCACTGCATCAGAAGGCAGATGATCAGCAGCCAGTCATACCGGGGCAGAAAAGGAAGGGGCACCATTTGAGTAATAGCCAGAGAGGCAAAAATAACGACGGGAAACAAACACGAGAGAGCCTGTTCCCAGCCAAAGTAAACGAGTTGTTTCAAGGCTCTCATCATTTCCACCTCCCGTTTCCAGCTTGACTAATCTTCATCGTCTTCCTCACGTTTGTATTCCAAAATGTCCCCAGGCTGGCAGTCCAATGCTTGGCAGATTGCCTCTAAAGTCGAAAACCGCACGGCTTTTGCCTTGCCATTCTTCAATATGGACAGATTGGCCATCGTTATGCCCACCTTTTCCGAAAGTTCTGTAACGCTCATTTTCCTTTTAGCCAGCATGACATCGATATTGATTATAATCGCCATGTAATCACCTCATACCGTTAAGTCATTTTCTGATTTGATTGCTATGGCATTCTTCAATAGCATTTGTAAAACGGCCGTAAACACGGCAATGACCAGGGAGGCAAATACAAAGACCAGTCCAATCACTATGACACCTGGAGCATCGTCCAGCTCTCCTATTAAATAGAAGAAAGGCATGGCCGCCATGTATACGACACTGATCGTGACAGCGCTGAATTTAATTCTCTTCAAGGCTTTTACAGATGACTCTGAGAAAGCATTATTTTTGTCAATGAAGCCTAACAGCCTTAGCGCCTGGTACAGCGCCATAAAGAATGGAATCGCAGCTATATACATCGCTGCCAAAACGGGATAGATGTACGAAGCATATTCCGTGTCGGAGGCTTCCCTAGCAATGGAGGGCAGCGCAAATATACACAAAGCAATTACAGGAAGTCCTATGAGAAAAACAGAAACCTTTAAAAATAATGTTGAGCCTCGCTTCATAAGAGCACCTCTTTTAATTTTTAAGTCATTACAATCATAAATCATTATTTATTGTTTTACAATAAATTTTTATCGATAGTAACCTTTCCTTTTAGACAAAAAAAGAGCATTCTTCATGACAAAGAAATGCTCTGTAACGGTTAATTTATCCAAAATAACCAAAGGCAGTTAAAAGCCCAACCCCTATACATGTGGCGACGACTCCTATAACCGTGGTAAGAGTAGCTTTCCTTCGTTCCCTGGTTTCCACCCATACCGTAATCCCGAGTAAGATGGAAAACAAAATCCCCATAAATAACGAAGCGAATGGATTCGTTGGATTGATCCAATCAAACCAGCTTAAGAAGCTCATAATTATTCCTCCGTTCCTGCACTGATCGACGTACGATTACCTGTGCGGCAATGATACTGCTTCTTCTATCCTTACTATTCTTGATATCTATCCCATTCATGATTGATTCGAAAGTCCGCGCCAATACAGATACCAGGAAGCCTCTAATCTTCTTTCCAAACGGCCAGGACCGCCATACAGCATTTCCACATAAAGACTATCCAGCAAGGCAAAATACGCTGATGCAGCCTCCTGCTTTCCGACCTCAGCATCAACTTCTCCCTTTTCTTTACCGGAAGCTATAACCGGAAGCAATAATTCCTCTGATTTGTCCAGGTATTCGTAGGTGAGGCCCATTACCTGATCGTTCAGGTGAACCGGCGGGTAAAACGCTGTACGGATCCAGAACTTGGTGGAATCGTTCTTTTCGTAACGATTAATACTTTGCAGAAGAAGCCCGTACAGAAAGTCTTTTAAATGAAGATCCTTATTCTGTTCAATGTAATCCATTACAAAATTCACTTCGTGCTCATAAGCATCCTGGCACAGATGAAGGAAAAGGTCGTCTTTACCTTTAAAGTGAGTATAAATCGATTGTTTTTTGATTCCTACTTCATCAGCTATTTCCGCCATGGATGCCCCTTCATAGCCATTTCGCGCGAAATTCTTTAATGAATATTCCTTAATTTGCAGCGAAGTTATGCTCATTTGACTCGTCCTTCCTCTATCCTTAATTAAACTGCTTCATGAACTGATCAGTTTTAACCCTACTGCTGCCGATAATACCATAGCCATAAATACAATTCTAAGCCAGTTTTTTGATTCTCCAAAAAACAGGATGCCAACGAGGACGGATCCTACGGTGCCGATCCCCGTCCAAACGGCATAAGCAGTACCCATCGGCAGGGATTGCATCGCAAAACTTAAGAAACCGAAACTGCTGACCATTCCTAAAAATAGTACTAAAAAGGATAAAACATTTTTATTACGCAGAATTAAATTCAGCCCTGTTACTCCAATAACTTCAGAGCCTCCTGCCAACAGAAGAAAAATCCATGCCATCACGATGCACTCCTTTCTGCTTCAGGTTCTCCAGTGACTAGTTTAAGACCTATGACTCCAATAAGGAGGATCAGAATTAGAAATAATTTCAAAAACTGGACGGGCTCTCCGAAAACCAGCATTTCCATCAATACTGTACCGGTTGTGCCAAGACCTGTAAAGACAGCATATACCGTTCCTACGGCAAGTTTCTGCGTGGCCTTAAAGATCAGAGCAAAAGAAATGACAATTGCTATACTCGTCCCGATCCAGGTCACGCTATTATAAGCATGCTTCAGTCCCATAACCCAGCCTACTTCAAATAAAGATCCAATCACTACAAACAACCATGCACGATTCATATATATTTCTCCTTTTATTCATGATTTTCATAACATACACTTCTAACTTACGAACGGTCGTAAGGTAATCATAGCAATTGTATTTTAGGGCGTCAATCAAAAGAAACCAGTCAGATTTTTCCTTGTTCATCTTTAAGATCGATGGGACACGTTTTAACCATAAACAAAGACGACTACTCTTATGGAGTAATCGTCTTTGTTAGGGAGGCTAAGTTTTTTATGAATGCTAAGTATAAACGCTGGCACAAGTCCCTGCTATTGGTTCATAATAACAATGATTTTTAAATTGTCCGGTAAAAGGCTGATCGTACCACGTTGGTGGACATGGACCATATGGATTAAAGTACCAAAGAGCATATTTCGCCGGGTGCTGTCTCCAGTAATCCAAATTCCTTTTGGCTAATCTTTTTTCTACGGACCTCGCTCTGTTGTAAAATAAATTACCCTTCTGGACAGCTTCAAAAGCATAATTTCCGCCTTGCACTTGGTAAATGACCTGCGGAATGGTTCGTACTTCTGTAAAGTCTAAACAATCTGCTTGAGCCCGGTTAACAATAACGTTTCCGACGTAAAGCATTCCTTGTTTTCCTTCACCTTCTGCTTCTGCTCTCATCATCCTTGCCATTAAAGCAACGTCTGAATCCCTGTATTTTACTCTTGGCATTTTTTCACCCCAACATATTGTATGAAAAAAGCCTATTTTGATGTCTAAATTCTGTTTTTATATGCTCCAAATATTCCCCTTATATTTCCACCTCAGGTCTAACATTTATTGGAAATCTCTTGTATTCAAATAAATGTCCTCTAACTTTTCATACCTATCCGCATGAGTCTTGCGTTCATAAATTCTTATAAAGGTTACTTCAAATTGAGGATAAGGGGATAATTCTATGGCTGCCGCTTTTTCCATCTCTAATAACTCACGCTTTGAGAGACCGAATTGTTCTTTAGCCAGGGTTACATGAGGAACAAAATCATCCAGTTCAAAGTACTTCCTGATCTGTTCATCTGACGGAGAGATTTCATGGACAATACGTTCGTGAAGGTTAAATAAATGATCTGAATGGACACGTAAATATAATATGTGATCTCCAAAGTAGGAAGGATCAGCTAACTGAACAGAAAAAGCACTGACGCTTTCGCAGACCTTCGCAATTCGCTCTACCCAGTATTTATCGGGCGATAACCCTCCCTGGGCTTTCAACGTGATATGAGGTTCTACGATAGTATGATTCATCCACTTCTTTTGAAAATGTTCAATTCTTTCTTTATATGAATCCGGTGGTACAATTCCTATAAAATACTCCGCGCCCATGTTTTCACTCTCCTTTTGATGATATTTGATCTCCCTGCTAACGGCAGTCTTTCGTGAACAAATCCGCTTCAAGCTGTTAATCCAACATTTAACCTTTTAAAAAAGCCCCCCAGTAAATGGAGGGCTTCCCTGGTCATTAAGATCCAGAGTTCCTATAAAGTTCTTTGTTTTCATCTTTACGTAAGTGTCTGCCTGACCAGAACCAGCCGCCAACAGCTACCGAAAGCAGCACGGCCCAGAATGTAACCGTCCAGCCAACACTATGAGCAAAGTGTTCATCCAATACGCCCACGTCTTTGTGAGATAATGTGATGACAGCTAATTTAATACCGACCCATGCAACGATTAAATAGGCGGTTGTTTCTAAACTTGGCCGTACTCTGAGAAGCTGCACGAACCAGGTGGCTGCATATTTAATCAGGATCAGTCCGGCAATTCCAGCAATTACGACGACGATGAATTTACCTCCGTCCATTCCGCCAAAAGTCGGCAGCGGCGAATTCGGAAGAGCTAATGCCAGAGCCACCGCAGCAAGAATGGAATCGATCGCAAATACGAGATCCGCCAGGCCGATTTTAGCAACAGTAGGCCAGAAGCCTTTTCCTTTTACTGGTTTATCATCATTGGACTCCGCTTCTTCTTCGTGAGTCCTACCAATCAGACTCTTCACGCCTAAGTAGATAAGATAAACAGCTCCAATGGCTTGGACTTGCCAAACATTGGCTATAAATGAAATAGCGAATAATGCACCGAACCTAAAAATAAATGCTCCTATAATTCCGTAATTGATCGCTCGTTTTTTCTCATCCTCAGGCAAATGCTTGGCGATTACAGCCAAAACTAACGCATTATCTGCCGATAAGAGCCCCTCAAGACCGATCAGTATTAATAAAGTCCATCCATATTCCAACCAAATAGAATCCAAATTGTTATTCTCCCTTCTCTTAAAAAAACACAGAGGTCTTTACCACTTTTTCATGGTAAAGACCTCAAAATAAAGACCTTTACCCCGCTGGCAAAGGTCTTGCTAGCAACTATATAGTCGCCAGTAGTGCCGAGAGTGAAGTACGTTCACTCTGTAATGACGACAATACTGTTAAAGCTACTCCCCTTATAAACTATTAAAAATATACCAAGTTACTTGCCATTGGTCAAGCTGCTGATGATATCCAATGGGAAGGAATGGTAGAATATACGGAAGGATCTGAACCCCAAAGTGATTAGCCTAAGAGTTTCGAAGATTTACAACCCAGACGCCATAATCCGTCTGGCCCACGGGCTTAATTAAGTCTCAAAAGAGTCTTTTGATAGGCGAGTTTGAAAAAACTTTTCCTCTATGATTTATTAGAGCTAAAACGAATGTGAATGAAGCAGGAAAGCTTCTTTGGATAGAAATCCGCCTGCTTGCAGCACACTATTCTAAAGGAAGAGGTTAGAAAACGACCCTTTTCGGAAAAAGAACTAGGAAGAAGCAATCATACATGAATCTAATTCAATTCGTTAGGAGAGGTTTTACATGCAGGAAACACACACAGATATATTAATTATCGGTGCAGGACCAAGCGGGCTGACACTCGCTAATCAGCTGGAACGCTATGGAGTCCGGTACCGGATTATTGACCAGAACAAAGAAAGATCCCGCTTCTCCAAAGCCCTCGTGATGCACCCCCGAACCTTAGAAATGATGGATTTACTCGGGTTGTCTCAATCGTTTCTTCAAGCCGGGACCCCCTATAAAGAAATTGATTTTTATTATAATGAAGATATGCTCGCTGTGCTGGATTTCTCCAATATCAGCGTTTCAGCTGATTTCCCCTTTGTAAACGTTATCCCCCAAAGTAAAACCGAAGAGATTCTCGAAAGCGGGTTAGCTCAGTCTCGTGTAGAAAGGGCAGTAACGCTAACAGGATTAGAGCAGCAGGAAGAGCTCGTCCACGCTTCGATACAAAAAGCAACTAGTGAGGAAACCATTACGGCCCGCTATGTGATCGGCTGCGACGGCGCTCACAGTACCACCCGTCACCTCCTGCAAATTCCTTTTACTGGAGAGTCCGAGGAAGTTAACGTCATGCTTGCCGACGTGAAACTTTCACCTTCGAAAAACGGCATTTCGCTCACAAGCAGTGACCGGGGTCTTGTTTTTGTGGCTCCCTTTCAAGGAGAATATACCCGGGTCATTGTAATCGACTACAAAAAACAAGGCGAGGATTTCCCGGAAGAGATAACGCTTGCTGATATCGAAGACTCCCTTGCGGAGATTTATCCTGAAACTTTATCCCTGCACGAACCTTACTGGATATCAAGTTTTTCCGCTTCCCACAGGCAGGCGAGCACTTATCGCGAAGGAAACGTATTCCTCGCTGGAGATGCGGCTCACATTCATAACCCCATCGGTGGACAGGGGATGAACGTAGGTATACAGGATGTGATGAACCTGGGATGGAAGCTCGCCTATACCGTGCAGCATCAGTTAAATGAAACGCTGCTTGATTCTTATCATGCGGAAAGAGCTCCTGTCGCTGAGGAGGTCATTAAGAAAACCAGTTACCTTATGAAAGGCATGACCATTAAGAGCCATTACGGGATTAAAGCACGTAATAAAGGAATGAAGTGGCTGCTTCCAAATAAAAAAGTCCAGACAAAAGTAACGGAAAACATGGCCCAGCTGGATGTGGATTATTCTTTTACCAAATTTGCGAAAAGCTTCAGGAAGTTTACCAACGTAAAGAAGGTTGAATCAGGAAACCGTGTGCCTGATGTTTCTTTTCTAACTCCTGCAAAAGAAGAAAAAACGCTCTATTCTATGCTCCGGGATCACCCATGTCTCTATTTAATCATCGCCGGAGAAGAACATCCGCCACAGTATCAGGAAGCCGTGCACAACGCCGTCAACGCTTTTAACACTCGTGTGGGAGACATCCTTAAGCCGCTTTTTGTTACCTTCCAAGAAGTAGGTGATCCCAGAAAAACCACGGACATGGATTCGGAATTGTATTTGGATTTGAATGAAGAATCCAATCAACGGCTCCATTTAACTCCCGGGGATATGATGGTCATCCGGCCTGATGCTTATGTGCTGCTCCACACCTCAATTACGGAAACCGACCAGTTGACCAAAGCATTACTCCATTACTTCGGCCATTCCCTGTAGCCAGGTTGTGATTTAATAAAAAAACTCAGTGTCGTTATACTAGAAGACTCAGTTTCGAGATAATTGGGTTATGAGGAAGATCCTTCGGGGGACGATTTCGCTTTCCGGCCCTGCACGACGCAGGGTCGATCGACCCTACTTCGTGTAGGGCCGCAGGAAAGCGAGTTGTTTCCGTAGCCACCCTCCTCAATTGTGGGTAACGGACCTAAAAGTTATCTCTAAACTGAGTCTCCAACAATCCGGCCCTATTTAGCAATAAGCTGCTGGATATCATCAGGAACGTATAACAGAACTAATAAAAAAGCCGTGCGGTGATGGAAATTAAACCATCATCGCATGGCTTTTTTGTCAGGCTGCACGCTTCTTCATCAGCCATAAGAAATAAGGGGCACCGATAAGAGCCACTAAAATCCCCGATGGAATCTCATTCGGAGCAAGCAGCGTCCGGCTGAATAAATCTGCGACGAGCAGCAGTAATCCTCCGAGCAGCATCGTAACCGGCAGAAGTTTCTGGTTAGCACTCCCGACCAACAGACGAGCCACGTGCGGAGCAATTAAGCCAACGAATCCAATCGATCCGACGGCTGCCACACTGCATGCTGCAAGCAAAGTAGCGATCATCGCCATTTGGAACCGGACCGATCTCACTTTCAGCCCCAACCCTTTCGCGGTGTCATCCCCTAGAGACAGCACATCTAGCGTCTTGATATAGAAAACAAGTAGAGGTATAAACAGAATAACTGGCCATAACAGGTACTGCAGCAGCTGAGACCAGCCTTTCGCGTAAGTGGTGCCGGACAACCACGTTAAAGCAGAGGCAACTCCCAGGTCAGCCTGAACCACAAGAATTTGGATAATGGCCGATCCAAAAGCAGATACTCCAATTCCAAGCAGGGCTAGAATCGTAGGCTGAAATTCTGCTCTCGCCCCTAGTCCCATAACGATTAAGAAAAAAACAAACGCGCCGATCATAGCTCCGACAGGAATCCAGACAGCAGAGACACTGAAGACATACATGGTCATCAATGCCCCGACCCCTGCACCGGAAGTAATTCCAATGACAGATGGATCGGCAAGTGGATTGCGGAGAACTCCTTGAAAAATCAGACCACTGACCGCTAGAATCGCCCCGCTGAATAAAGCTACAAGAGCTCGCGGAAGTCTTAAATTAAGAATGAAATTACGAATAAATTCATTGGAGGAACCAAAGAATGCATCCCAGGCCACCAATGGTTCAAATCCATAGTTGCCTGAAGACATACTGATTAGAATAGTTAAAACAATAACGGCTCCAAGCATAGGCAGAAGCTTATTCAACGAAAGATTGACCGCTCCGCTTCCTGCCATAATCGTTCCTGTATCTCCGCTCCCCGAACTTTGCTTCATGCGCATGACCAGCCAGATGAGCCACGGAGATCCAATCAGTGCGGTAATCGCCCCGACGGGAAGCTCGGAGAATGACGGATCAATGATTCTTGCAAAAATATCGGCAAGTAGCAGCACATTGCCTCCCCATAAAAAGGAACCGATTACGAGCGGAATATGCGAACGGTAACCGATTAATTTAATAATGTGGGGCGCAACTAAACCGACAAATCCGATCGGACCGACGACACTTACAGTTACACTCGTCAACAAAACCGCTGCGAGGATCGTAATCAGCTTCACAACACGGACATTTTGACCAAGCGCGGTCGCTACATCATCCCCAAGTGTAAGCGTATCCAGCTTCTGTGAAAACACAAAGGCTGTCAGCATTCCTGCGGCTATTAAGGGAAGGGAGAACTGGACGCCGTCCCAGTTATTTTGGATCAGTGTCCCAGACCCCCATAGAAAAAGCCCCTGCGTCTCGTTCTCGTAGAAGATCTGCAGCACAGACGTTAGAGATGAGAAGAGAAACGTAACAATCATTCCCGCAAGCACCATGCGGACCGGGGTGGCGTTCCCCGCCCCTGACAATAGATAAACCGCAGCGAACGTAAGGATACCGCCGAGGAAGGCTGTCACAATTCCATTCGCAAACATAATAAATGGGAAGAAAATCGTCGTCAGAACAACAGCAAAATAGGTACCCGAATGAATGCCGAGCGTACTTGCTGAAGAAAGCGGGTTCTTTGTTACCGTTTGGAGAATTACACCGGAAACCGCAAGTGCACCGCCGGCAAGTATCCCCATAACAGCTCTCGGCAACCTTAAAATCCGGACAGTGTGATGTTTGATCGTATCCTGAGGGTTAAAAAGCGCATCTACGACGGTCCCAAGTGGAATGGAAACGTTCCCCTGATTAATATGTATAAATGTCAATAAACATAATAATGCGGTCCCACCTCCGAAGGTGAGAACCGCGATTATCGTCTGTTTTAAGTTCAAATTCATAAGCTTCACTCGCTTTGGTTTTCGTTCAGCATCGCATCGGTCACTTGCTTCGCTAGTACCTCAGCCGATAGTGGCCCGCCGAAGGTCCAAGTATCTCCCGGCATCTTGTATGTGCGATCTTCCTGAACAAATTTAAGGTCCTCCCAGGCAGGATTGCCTTTCAGCTGATTTGTGAAGATGTTATCTTCTTCCTGCACAATGTAGAAGAAATGAGCATCCTGATAATTCTGGAGAGTCTCCACAGTTGTGGATGTGTATCCGTAAACCTCAGTTTTGTCTGGTTGATGAGCGTTTTGCAAACCAATGTTCTTCATTACTTTTGAAACGATAGAATTAGGTGTGAAAAGTCTCAATGTTGGTGTGTTTTGAGATGTAAAAGCTTGAGTCATTACATATTCCGTATCTTCCTTGCCGGCTTCAGTTATGCGTGCCTGCTGCTCACGGAACGTTTTCTCCATGTCTTTAACCACTTTTTTAGCTTGATCTTCTTTACCTGTAATTTTAGCTACCGTATTGAACTCGTCCAGCATATTCTGATACTGGTCTTTCGCCGCTTCCTCGGAATAAGGAGCAAACATTACGGTTGGCGCAATATCTTCCAGCTGATCAGCAATTGCCTCGTGGCGGAATTTCACGCCGATAATTAAGTCGGGATCCAACCGGGAAATGGCTTCCAGATTAGGCTCCTGACGTGTGCCTACATCTTCAACCGAATCGCTTAACGATTTACCTGCATCGACCCACTTGCCATAGCCGTCCAGATCAGCCACACCCGCAGGCTCCATTCCAAGCGCCTGCAGATCTTCAGCATAGGTCCATTCTAAAACGACGATGTTTTCAGGAGTTCCTTCGATCGTCTTCTCTCCCATTGCATCCTGAATATTTATAGTGCGCTGTTCATCTTTTTCTTCTTCCTTCGCTTCTTTGGACTGATCTCCTGAGCCTTCAGAAGCTTCGCCACCCTCATCCGCTCCATTTCCGCAGGCGGTTAACGTAACGACTAATAATACCAGGATAAGCCATCCTATTTTTTTCATATTTCTTACACCCTCTCCTAAAAATTAACCCTTTCAACCTGAGCCGTTCTATGTATAAACAGACTTTAATTGATAAAGATTCTCATTTTCATTGTACTACCAATCATAACGAACCCCTATCCCTCTGTCAATCATAATCATAAGGCATTTAATAGTTAATCTAGTAACTTTTCACTCATTTGTTCAAAGGAACATTTAACGGAGTTTTTTAAGCCTAAGACTACTTAGAACACCCTCGAAATTAATTGGAATGAACCCTTCAATGAGAGGTCACACTAACAGGGTTAAGTATAAACTAGAGGTGAGTCATATAATGAAAGCCGTTACGTATCAAGGGAAAAACTCTGTTGCGGTCAAACAGGTCCCCTTTCCCAAAATAGAACATGAAGAAGATGTGATTATCCGTATTACTTCAACTGCGATATGCGGGTCAGATTTGCATTTGTATCAGGGGAACTTTCCTCTTCCAATTGGTTACATCATTGGACATGAACCCATGGGAGTTGTCGAGGAAATCGGCCCTAAAGTAAGAAATTTAAAAAGAGGGGATAGAGTCGTCATTCCATTTACAGTGGCATGCGGGCAGTGTATTTATTGCGACTCTCATCGTGAAAGTCAATGCGATCACGCAAATCCTCATTATGATTCCGGAGGGTATTTTGGCTATAGTGAAAAATTCGGAGATCACCCCGGAGGCCAGGCTGAATATCTGCGTGTACCTTTTGGAAATTATACACCCTTTAAAATTCCAGAGTCCTGTGAATTAGAGGATGAGTCTCTTCTATTTCTCTCTGACGTTCTTCCGACAGCATACTGGAGTGTAGAAAATGCTGGCGTGAAATCAGGAGATACGGTGATCGTTCTTGGTTGTGGCCCGATCGGCTTGATGGCCCAGCAGTTTGCCTGGCAAAAGGGAGCCGAACGCGTAATCGCTGTTGATTATATTGAAAATCGTCTGCAGCATTCCAAGAGAATGAATAAAACAGAGATTTTTAATTTCACCCAATATCCAGATATGGGCGAAACACTGAAGGAAATCACAAAGGGTGGCGCCGATATCGTCATTGACTGTGTAGGTATGGACGGCAAGAAGTCTCCCTTGGAATTCGTGGAGCAAAAATTAAAATTGCAGGGAGGAACGATTGGCCCCATTCAAATAGCCACAAAAGCGGTGAAAAAGTGTGGAACCGTTCAAATTACTGGAGTGTACGGAGGAAATTATAACCTTTTCCCTTTAGGTGCCTTTTTTTCACGTAACATTCAATTGAAAATGGGACAGGCCCATGCACGTTCTTTTATGGAACCCCTTTACAAGCAAATCATACGTGGTGAAATTGACCCCAGAAAAATAATCACTCATGAAATGGCCCTGGATCATGCTGCTCACGGCTATGAAATCTTTAACAAAAAGGAAGACAATTGTATCAAAGTAGTGCTAAAACCTTAGGAAATTCAGCCACCTTTCAGACCATGAAGTCAATGATTGATGTGAAAGTTAAGCTCCCGATACTGTAAGACTCAGATTTGAGATATTTAGTGAGAGAGTTAGGTCCTGCGGGGAACGACTCGCTTTCCGGCCCTGCACGACGCAGGGTCGTTCGACGTTGCCACAGGACGTGGCGATCTTAGTTGAACATCCCTTGTGCTGAGCCTCCTCAAGCTAAAGCTTTCCGGGGTCTCACCGATCATGTTTATCCCACAGGAGTCTCCCCGTTCCCCTCCGGACCTTGCGAAATATGGAGCTCGAAATCATGTTTAAAAAACTCTGGTTTATGGTGGAGAGACATTATTAACAATGAGCTTATCCAGCTATATGAATCCCGTTATATAGGCATTTGAGGCGGATCAAACTCTCCTTTTCGCATATAGAAGGGTCCGTTCGCTCTTCAATCATAGGGTGGCGAAGGAAACAAGGAGACTCCCGCGGGAGAAGGAGCTAGGCGAGACCCCACAGGGAGTGACAGCGACCGAGGAGGCTTGCCAGTTCCCCCGCAGGAAAGCGAGTTGTTTCTGTAGCCACACTCATCTACTTTTCGGCAACGGACCCCATTTATCTTGCATTCGAGTCTTCACGTATCCGGCCCTATTGCGTAATAAACATCTTATGAAAAATCAACAATAATCCTTAACAGTGCCAATCTTTTATAAGAGTTACCTAAAGTAAATGTAAGTTATAGGATCACTTAAAACAAATAACGAGCAGGCGAATATTGGTTCGTATGAGTTTACCGTCCTCCTTGGATAATAAGTAATGCTTCATTAATATCGTTGAGGAGGAAAACGTTTGTTTTATCATATAAAAGAATTACAATATAATGCCAAACCAAGCCAGCCGGACCCGGTGTATGCTAAGAAGCTCCAGGAGATCCTGGGAGGTCAGTACGGGGAAATGTCAGTTATGATGCAATATCTTTTCCAAGGGTGGAATTGCCGTGCGGAAGACAAATATCGAGACATGATCCTTGATATTGGTACAGAGGAAATTGCCCACGTAGAAATGATTGCAACCATGATTGCTCAGCTTCTGGATGGTGCCCCTGCAGGCGATCAGGACCAGGCCGCACAAGACCCGGCGGTAGAAGCTGTTCTGGGCGGAATGAACCCACAGCACGCGATTGTAAATGGATTGGGGGCCCAGCCAAATGACAGTGTGGGTTACCCATGGTCAGCACGTTATACCATTGCCAGTGGAAACTTGCTGGCAGACTTTCGTGCCAATTTAAATGCGGAATCTCAAGGAAGGCTGCAAGTATGCCGTCTTTATGAGATGACGACAGACCCCGGGGTTAGAGATATGCTGTCGTTCCTGATTGCAAGGGATACTATGCACCAGAATCAATGGATGGCAGCCATCGAAGAACTTGAACAAACCCAGGGATCAGTCGTACCAAGCACATTTAACCAACAGTATGAAAAACAGGAAGTATCCTACTCATTCATGAATTACTCAGAAGGAGAAGAAAGTCGTGTAGGCAGATGGGCAAGCGGACAGACGCTTGATGGCCAGGGGCATTTTGAATACATCCAAAATCCTGAAGCTATGGGTCAGAAACCATCTTTAAACCCTGCACCCGACTATATGCATGGAACACCTCCTCTAGAAATGAGAAAAACGCCAGCACAACGTCAAATGGATCCAAGGATGCATATTTAAATGATAAGGGGAAACCAAGGAGGTTTCCCCTTATCATTTAATGAAGTTCCGCCAAATAAAAACAGATGCCCCGTCAGGAGC
This sequence comes from Halobacillus sp. K22, assembly GCF_052246795.1. NCBI lineage: Bacteria > Bacillati > Bacillota > Bacilli > Caryophanales > Bacillaceae > Halobacillus > Halobacillus sp. K22. The sequence goes on from NZ_JBQQCN010000008.1 coordinate 26,379, forward strand.
ATCTGTTCCTTTACCTTATCTTCTTAAACTAACGCTGCTTGCTTTGGGCGCGCTGCTTGATAAATAGAGGGAAGTTTGGATATATCCATATTTCCGCCACTTACAATCACACCCGCCTGTTTACTTTGAAATTCTCCCTGGTGATACAGGGCTCCTGCTAGAGCAGAAGCTCCCGCACCTTCCACCAGCGTTTTTTCTCGTTCCAGCAAGTGAAGCATCGTTTGAGCGATTTCATGCTCTTCTACAGTGATTACCTGATCCACATATTTCTGGATACAAGGATAGGTAAGTTTTCCTTTTTCCTTGACGGCAATCCCATCAGCAATGGTAGCGACTGATGTTAGTTTTTCAGGTCCTTTTTTGTAAAAAGAGTTATAGACACATGAAGCTTCGGCAGCCTGTACGCCGATTACCTGAATATCCGGTTTCAGCTGCTTAGCTGCAAAGGACACTCCGCTGATTAATCCGCCGCCGCCAATGGGCACAAACAGCGTATCGATGTCCGGCTGCTGCTGCAGCATTTCCACCGCGATCGTCGCTTGTCCGGCCATGACCTCGTAATCATCAAATGGATGAAGAAAAGTCGCACCACTCTCTTTTTGTTCAACAAGAGCAGCGGTATAAGCTTCCTGAAACGATTCTCCGGTTAATACCACAGTGGCACCATACCCTTCTGTCGCTTCCACCTTAGCTTTCGGCGTCGCTTCCGGCATAAATATGCGGGCACTGATTCCTCTTTTACGGGCGGCTACAGCGACGCCCTGGGCATGGTTGCCGGCTGAAGCGGCAATAACCCCTCGTTCGGCTTCCTCTTCTGACAAGCAGGCCACTTTATAAGAAGCTCCCCGTACTTTAAAAGCTCCTGTTTTCTGCTGATTTTCCATCTTGAGATAGACGGTTTGACCGGCTTGCTGATTAAATGTAGAGGAGGTCTCAAGCGGAGTCCGGTGCACCACTCCTTGTAATTTTTCATGAGCCTCCATCACTTTAGCTAGCGTTAAGAAATCCCCAACGTCTTCACTCCCTTTGTATTATTTTCGTATTGGTCAATTTTGTCTTCGTGGGTCAAGGTGACCGCGATTTCATCCCAGCCATTGAGTAACATTTCTTTATGATACTGCTGGATATCAAAATTAACTTCCATTTCTCTACCATAAACGACTTGTTTTTCCAAATCAACCGATAATCCATAAGTTTCTTCGTCTGCTTTTTTCATTAATTTTTCTACAGCGGAATTCGGCAGCTGAATCGGCAGAATTCCATTTTTAAAGCAGTTATTATAGAAGATATCGGCAAAACTCGGAGCAATCACTACTTTAAAACCATAATCTTGAATCGCCCAGGGTGCGTGCTCTCTTGAAGAGCCGCAGCCGAAGTTTTCACCTCCCACCAGGATCGAGGCATCTTTATACTTGGGATCATTTAATGAAAAGTTCTCTTTTAGCGAACCGTCGTCGTTAAAACGCCAGTTGTAAAAAAGAAACTGTCCAAATCCGGTTCGTTCAATCCGCTTCAGAAATTGCTTAGGAATAATCTGATCGGTATCAACGTTGGATCGATTCAGTGGATAGACGATTCCGTGATGCTTTTTCAAAGGTTCCATCTGCTCACCCTCCTAAACGGTACTCATCTGTTTTCTGACGTCTACGAAGCGGCCTTCAAGTGCAGCAGCTGCTGCCATTTCAGGACTGACCAGATGGGTTCTGGCTCCATTTCCCTGACGTCCTTCAAAGTTTCGGTTCGATGTTGAGGCACAGCGTTCACCAGGTGGTACGATATCATCATTCATCGCCAGGCACATGCTGCAGCCTGCGTCTCTCCATTCGAAACCGGCGTCAATGAATACCTTGTCCAATCCTTCTTCTTCAGCCGCCAGCTTCACCGATTGGGAGCCTGGTACGACAAGGGCTCTAATCCCTTCATGGACACGGCCGCCTTTCACAATATCAGCCGCTTTTCTCAAATCGCTGATCCTTGAGTTCGTGCAGGAACCGATAAAAACATGCTCAATAGGAATGGACTGAATGGTTTGATTCGCTTCCAGTCCCATGTACTCCAGCGCACGCTCGATGCTGTCTCTTTCATCATCAGTTTCGGCATCGAGTGGATCTGGTACTTGAGCGGAAACAGGTACACAATGAGAAGGATTTGTTCCCCAGGTGACTTGCGGCTCGATTTCATCGGCGTGTATTTCAAGCTCCATATCGTACCGTGCTCCTGGATCCGATGCCAGGTTCAGCCACTGCTGGGCAGCTTTATCAAATTCTTCTCCTTCAGGCACGTAACGTTTCCCTCTCAAGTACTCGACCGTAGTCTCGTCCGGGCTGATCAGTCCGGCTCTTGCTCCTGCTTCAATGGACATGTTGCAAATCGTCATTCGTTCTTCCATGGACAAGTTACGGATCGCTTCGCCTGTATATTCAATGACGTGGCCGGTTCCGAATCGAACACCGAAACGGCCAATAACGGCGAGGATCAAGTCTTTCGCTGTTACGCCTGTTCCTAACCTGCCATCGATATGAACCTGAAGCGTCTTCGGTGGCGCCTGCCAGATCGACTGCGTCGCAAGCACGTGTTCCACTTCACTTGTACCGATTCCGAAAGCTAATGCACCAAAAGCTCCGTGAGTAGAGGTATGGCTATCGCCGCAGACAATGGTTTTGCCCGGCTGTGTTAACCCTAGCTCTGGTCCAATAACGTGGACAATCCCTTGATCCGGGTGATTAATATCGGCCAGGCTGATACCAAATTCCTCACAGTTTTTTTCGAGCGTCTCCATTTGTTTCTTGGAAATCTGATCTTTAATGACGTTTCTGTGAATGGTCGGAACGTTATGATCCATGGTGGCATACGTCAGGTCCGGCCGGCGGACTTTCCTCCCGCTCAGGCGCAGACCTTCAAACGCCTGGGGAGAGGTTACCTCATGAATCAGATGCAAGTCGATATAGAGGAGGTTCGGCTTCCCTTCTTCTTTATGAACGACATGCTGATCCCAAACTTTTTCAATAATTGTTTTCGGTTGACTCAATGTGTACCGCTCCCTTCTTCGAATATTACACGTAGCACCTCATGATATTTTCAGTCGTGTCACTCGTGCTTAATTGTTCAATCACTTTATTGGCAAGTTCACTTCCGCTGACCGGGATACCTCCGTTAATGTTGAGATCTGAGGTATGGTAACGAGCTGCTAACACGTCCTGGACCGCTTTCTCAACTTGTTCAGCTTCTTCTTCCATTTTGAAAGAATGCTTCAGCATCATCGCAACGGATAAAATCGATGCCAGTGGATTCGCTTTGTTTTGACCGGCAATGTCAGGCGCTGAGCCGTGAACCGGCTCATATAAACCGACGCCGTCTTTTCTGATGCTTGCCGACGGAAGCATACCAAGCGATCCGGTTAATACAGACGCTTCATCACTTAAAATGTCTCCAAACATGTTCTCTGTCACAATGACGTCAAAGTACGAAGGATTCGTTACGAGCTTCATCGCTGCAGCATCGACAAGCATATGCTCAACCGTTACTTCCGGATAATCCTGCTTTTTCTCTTCAACAATTTCGCGCCACATGCGGCTCGATTCTAATACGTTTGCTTTATCCACGGAGGTCAGATGGTTTCTTCTTAGTCTTGCACTCTGGAAAGCCTGTTCAACGATCCGCTCGATTTCATGTCTTGAGTAAGCAAGCGTATCGACGACTTCCGCACCGTTATTTCTTCTCTCGCTCGGTTCCCCGAAGTAGAGGCCTCCTGTCAACTCACGTACGATCAGCAGATCACTTCCTGTGACGACTTCAGGCTTTAAGGGGGAGGCATGGAGAAGCTGCTGGAATGCCTTTACGGGGCGCAGATTAGCGAATAATCCCAGCTGTTTGCGAATGCCAAGCAGTCCTTTTTCAGGGCGCATATGGCCGGGCAGGTCATCCCACTTCGGCCCTCCTACAGCGCCTAAAAATACAGCATCCGCTTTATGACAAGCTTCAATTGTATCTTCCGGTAAAGGGGTGCCGTCCTGATCAATGGCGCTCCCTCCGATGTTCTGTGTTTCGAAGGTGAACGTATGCTGATGCTGCTCAGCTATCGTTTCAAGCACGCGCTTAGCGGCTTTGGTAACTTCGGGACCGATCCCGTCTCCCGGTAAAAGTACAATGTGCTTTTTCATAAGATTTCCCCCTTTATACTTGAACCTGCTTTTGAACTGGTTCCGTGTTCTTTCTATATAATGTGCGGTTTACGGCGTTTAAGAAAGCATGAGCAGATGCTTCAAGAACGTCCTGAGCAGATCCGCGTCCGGAAGCTTTCACATCATCTACGGTTAGCTGGACGTGTACTTCAGCCAGTGCATCTCTCCCTCTACCAATCGAGCTTAACTGATAGTCCTGCAGATGCACGTCGGCATCGATCAAGTCATCCAGCGTGTTGTAGATGGCTTCTACACTGCCGTCGCCTGTATTGGCTTTCTCGACTTCTTCGCCATCCGGTTTGGTAAGAAGTACGGTGGCCGTCGGTCGATTGATGCTTCCGTATTGAACCTGGAAGGCTTTCAACTCGTATTTCGGCTGATCTTTGTCTTCGGTCTGCGTATCAGTCAAGATGGCAAACAAGTCGTCGTCTGTGACTTCTTTCTTCTTCGCCGTTAAGTTCTTGAATGATTCGAACGCTTCTTTCAATTTCTCGTCTGTCAGTTCATAGCCCATCGATTCAGCTTTTTGTTTGAAAGCGTGACGGCCAGAGTGTTTACCCATAACCATACGATTGGAATCGATTCCCACCATCGCTGGTGTGATAATTTCGTAAGTGGAAGCATCTTTCAGCATACCGTCCTGGTGAATACCGGATTCGTGAGCAAATGCGTTACGGCCGACAACCGCTTTGTTACCTGGAACCATCATTCCGGTCATACGGCTGACCAAATCACTTGTTCTTTTAATTTCTTTCAAGACAAGGTTCGTTTGATAATCGTAACGGTCTTTGCGGATTTCAAGAGCGACTCCGATTTCTTCAAGGGCCGCGTTTCCAGCACGTTCGCCAATTCCGTTGATCGTACCTTCGATCTGGCGCACTCCGTTTTCAATAGCAGCAATGGAGTTGCTGACGGCCATGCCTAGATCATCGTGGCAGTGAGCCGAAAGAATCGCCTGATCAATATTCGGAACGCGTTCTCTTACTTCACGGAACATGCGCCCGTATTCATCCGGCGTTGAATACCCAACCGTATCCGGAAGGTTAATCACGGATGCACCAGCATCAATCACTTTTTCAATGATATGAACAAGGAAATCGATATCGGTACGGCTCGCATCTTCTGCAGACCACTGCACGTGAGGGAATTTCTCTTTCGCGTAAGATACAGCTTCTACCGCTGTTTCCACCACTTCATCTGGTGTTTTCTTAAGCTTATGAGTCATATGAATGGCTGAGGTAGCCAAGAACACATGAAGTCTAGGCTCTGCTCCGCCTTTCAAGGCTTCCCAGGCAATGTCGATATCTTTCTTGTGAGCTCTCGCAAGGCCCGTAACTGAAACGTTTCTCACCGTGTTCGCAATCTCACGGACGGATTCAAATTCTCCCTGGGAGGAAGCAGGAAAACCCGCTTCCATAATGTCTACCCCAAGGCGTTCCAGCTGCTTCGCAATCTCCAATTTTTCCAGGCGGTCCAAGTTTACGCCAGCTGACTGTTCTCCGTCTCTAAGAGTTGTATCGAATACGTTAACGTGAGCCATGAGAGACCACTTCCTTTTCTTTAGATTGGGATTTCTTAACAAAAGGCATTAACTCTCGGAGTTCTCTACCCACCTTTTCAATTGGATGATTGCTCTCCAAGTTGTTGATTGCTTCGAATTCCGGACGATTCACTTTATTTTCTAAGATCCAGCCTTTTGCAAATTTACCAGTCTGGATGTCCTGCAGCACATCTTTCATGCGGGCTTTTGTATCTTCGTTGATGACGCGCGGGCCAGATACGAAGTCGCCCCATTGAGCTGTGTCAGAGATAGAATAACGCATGCCTTCAAGTCCGCCTTCATACATCAAGTCAACGATTAGCTTCAGCTCGTGCATACATTCGAAGTACGCAACTTCCGGCTGGTATCCTGCTTCGGTTAATGTTTCAAAACCGGCTTTGACAAGACTTGTTAGTCCACCGCATAGTACAGCCTGCTCACCGAATAGATCCGTTTCCGTTTCTTCCTGGAAGCTTGTTTCCAGAACACCGGCACGGCCGCCGCCGATGCCTTTAGCGTAAGCTAATGCGATTTCTTTTGCTTCTCCTGATACGTCCTGCTCGACTCCGATAAGTGCTGGTACGCCGGCTCCTTCTTCAAATGTTCTTCTTACAAGGTGTCCCGGCCCTTTTGGAGCTACCAGGAATACATCTACGTTAGATGGAGGAACGACCTGGTTGAAGTGAACGTTGAAGCCGTGTGCAAATGCAAGAGCTGCATTTTCTTTCAAGTTCGGCTTGATGGATTCCTCAAAAACGGTTGGCTGGTGTTCGTCTGGTAAAAGAACCATAACTACGTCAGCATCTGCTACAGCGTCCGCTACTTCTTTTACTTCCAGTCCATCCTGTTCCGCTTTATCCCATGACTTCCCTTTTCTTAAGCCAACGACAACGTTGTGGCCGCTTTCCTTTAAGTTCTGTGCGTGAGCGTGGCCCTGGGAGCCATAGCCTACAACGGCAACCTTCTTATTTTGTAGAACCTCATCTTTGATATCGTTGTGGTAGTAAACATGTGCCATTTAAAATCTTCCTTTCTGTAATAGAGTAATTAGTTTAATAGAGAATAAGATTTTACTTCTGCTGATTGAGGCTGATGACCCCGTTTAAAGGCAGTTAAGCCGGTTCTTGCAAGCTCTTTGACTCCATAAGGTCGTAAGAGTTCGATCAGCGCATCGACCTTATCGGATTTTCCTGTGACCTGGACCGTTACGCTTTCTTTACTTACGTCAATGATCGTAGCCCGGAACGGTTCGATAATGCCCTGGATTTCACTTCGTATCTGCGGGTTGCTGATCACTTTTACCAGGGCGAGTTCCCGAGCGACAATCGCTTTGTCTGTAATATCGGAAACCTTCAGTACATCAATCTGTTTATTCAGCTGTTTGGTCAGCTGTTCAAGTTTACGGTTATCTTCCACATCGACCACGAACGTCATTTTGGAAACGCCCTCTGTTTCAGTGCGGCCGACGGAAATACTTTCAATATTGAACTGCCGTTTAGCGAGCAGCCCGGTTACTCGGTTTAATACGCCGCTGCGATTATGGACAATCGCAGTTACAATCCTTTTCATGGTTTCACCCCGATCATTTCGTGTAGTCCTTTGCCTGGTGCAATCATTGGATACACATTTTCACTTTGAAGTACTCGGCAATCTACAACGGCCGGCTTATCATCTGCAAGGATGTCCGGAAGAACCTCTTCAAGCGTTTTCGGTGAATCAATGTAATAACCAGGGATTTGATAACTCTCCGCAAGTTTTACGAAGTCAGGCTGCGTATCAATGATGGAGGAAGAGAAACGACCGTCGTAAAACTTCTCCTGCCACTGACGCACCATGCCGAGCGCCTGATTATTTACAATGATGATCTTCACCGGCAATCCGCGTTCCTGAAGAACGGACAGTTCTTGAAGTGTCATTTGGAAGCCGCCGTCACCTACGATAGCTACGCAGGTGGATTCCATATCCGCAAGCTGTGCGCCGATGGCTGCCGGGAATCCATACCCCATCGTGCCAAGTCCGCCTGATGTTACCCAGCGGTTCGGCTGATCAAAATGGTAGTACTGAGCCGCCCACATCTGATGCTGGCCAACGTCGGTGGTTACTACTGCTTCACCGCGGGTATAGTCATATACTTTCTTCACAAGCCACTGCGGAACAATATCTTTGTCTTTCTGGTGATACCACAATGGATAGTCCGCTTTACGTGCCCAGCTCTGATCGAGCCATTCCTTATGATCAAGCTTCGTTACTTCTTTGTTATTTAACGCCTTCAAAGCCGCCTTGGCATCGGATACGATCGGGATTGATGTCGGAACGTTTTTCCCGATTTCTGCCGGATCGATATCGACGTGAGCCACTTTGGCTGTTGGTGCAAAATGCTTTAAGTTGCCTGTAAGACGATCATCAAAGCGAGCACCGATGTTGATAAGAAGATCACATTCATATAGGGCCATATTGGCAGCGTACGTTCCATGCATGCCTCCCATGCCCAGCGATAAACGATCGCTGCCAGGATAACTTCCAAGGCCTAGCAAGGTAGATACGACCGGGATTTCATAGTTTCTTGCGAAAGTTCTAAGTTCTTCCGAAGCTCCTGCATGGATGATACCTGAACCCGTAAGGATGACAGGTTTTTTCGCCTGCGTTAGCGCTTCGTGAAGCTTCGAGATCTGGAGTGGATTCGGTTTCAGCGTCGGTTGATATCCAGGAAGATGAAAGTGATGAATAACATCCTTTGCATAAACTTCAGCCGAGATATCTTTTGGTATATCAACTACCACTGGTCCCGGACGCCCGGTAGTGGCAATGTGAAAGGCTTCTTTCACAATCCGCGGAAGCTCCTCGATATTTTGAACCTGATAATTGTGTTTCGTTATTGGGGTCGTGATGCCCATAATGTCTGACTCCTGGAAAGCATCCGTTCCAATGACTCCTTTGGCTACCTGGCCTGTAAAAACAACCAGTGGGATCGAGTCCATCATCGCATCCGCAATGCCGGTTACCAGGTTGGTTGCCCCCGGCCCTGAAGTACCAATAACAACGCCTGCACGGTTCGCTACTCGAGCATATCCTTCAGCTGCGTGAATCGCTCCCTGTTCATGACGGGGAAGGACGTGATCAAAGCTTCCTTCTGCCCGGAAAATGGCATCGTAAATTGGGAGAACGGCACCTCCCGGGTAACCAAATAAAGTATCGACACCTTGTTCAATCAAGGATTCAACCAGCAAATCCGCTCCTGTCTTAGTGACTGCCTGCTCTTTCACACTTGCCTCTGCCTTCATTTTTTAATCCCTCCTTAGAGTATTTAGAAAATCACTGCGGCCAATCTCTTCCACTATTATTAAAATAAAAAAGACCTTTCCATCCTCACTTCCTCATATACACGTCGGTATAAGGAAAGAGAGGGGTGAAAAGGTCTTTTACTTTCACGGTACCACCCTCGTTTCGTGAAGCGTATAAGCTTCACCTCAGGGAGTTCTCTTAGAACTCCTTTTGATAACAGGTGCGAATAAAAACACCTGGTCCCGCCTACTAGTAAACCGTTCAGCGTGAACACTCAAGGATGATGTCAGAATAAGATGTATTTCCGGGCTTCCAGCAACCCCGGCTCTCTGTGAATACAAGAACTTATTCCTTTATTCCCGTCTTCGTGTTAGTCTCTATTAACTTTTTAAAGTCTAGCTTACTTGAACTTTATCTTTGTTATACACTTTATAGCCATCCGTTGTCGTAATCTTGCGGAATTCAGAAAGCAGGTGGTTGGTTACTACCCCTGGCTTTCCATCCCCGACCGGACGCTGATCCACTTCTACCACTGCAATGACCTCGGCTGCTGTGCCAGTGAGAAATACTTCATCAGCAACGTACACATCGTGACGAGTAAATGGCTGTTCTTTCATCTCGTAGCCTTTCTCATTAGCAAGATCAATGATCGCATTTCTTGTAATGCCTTCCAGCGCCCCTAAATAAGTAGGGGGTGTATAGATGGTACTGTTTTTTACGATAAAAATATTGTCTGCTGAGCCTTCTGTTACGTAGCCTTGATCATTCATCATCAGCGCTTCGTCTACTCCAGCCTGATTTGCTTCCATTTTCACTAGAATATTATTTAAATAGTTTAATGATTTCACTTGAGGCGGAAGTACGTCTGGACGGTTTCGTCTGCTGGAAACCGATGCGAGCCTTACCCCGCGCTCATATAGTTCTTTCGGAAACAAAGCAAGTGCTTCAGCAATGACAACCACTCTTGGATTTGAACAACTGGAAGGGTCTAAACCGAGATTACCCATTCCCCGGGAGACAACCACTCGAATGTAAGCTGTTTCCAACTGGTTCTTGCGGACGGTTTCAGCAATAATCTCTTTCATCTCCTCCTTCTCATAAGGCATCTGAAGCATGATTGATTTTGCTGAATCATAGAGGCGGTTTAAATGTTCGTCTAATTTGAAGATGTTGCCTTCATAGACTCGAATACCTTCGAATACCCCGTCTCCATATAAGAAACCGTGGTCGTAAACGGATACGACGGCCTCATTCTTATTTACAAATTCGCCGCTTAAATAAATCCATTGGCTGCTCATCCTTAGCACTCCTTTCTTTTATATATTTAATGTTTGAAACGATAGATTTATGAAGGAAAAAATAGTGGACCCTGACTCAGGGAAATTACATTCGTTTATATGAGCAGGGTCCCATAGGGGTCCTTCCACATGATCAACCTTCCGTTGGCGTTTCAGAGAATTACCGGTGAAGTTGATTGAGGACTACTTTAAACGGATTTCGCCAGAAGGTCAACAGGTTTTAAGTAAATTTTCTGAACACTTAGATTATTCAGCATAAAAGTGAAGCGCTTACATGCTTGTATGCCATGAGGTATGCGGCTTCAAGCGTACTTTCTTTTTTTCTTTTTTATCTTAATTTTTGCATTTATCTTTACTCTTCAGTCAATCATCCGATGGAATAAAAGAAAGGATACGGATCCAATTTAATAGGTTTTTTTTAACAGGTAATTTTGATTACTTACAACGAACTTATGATGAAAATTACTGACTAAATACTCAGGAATTTTTCTTCGCCCGCAAAAATTGTGATGATGTATGGAGTCGGCCTACCCTTCTCCTTCCGTCTGGACAGAATCATTAATTCTAAAAGAAAGCGAGCATTTTTATGAAACTGAAACGATCTCTCACCTTTATCTATCAGCTTAGCCATAATCATTTATGGTGCTTTATGTTACAGTCTATCCTTCCATTTCACGCCCGCAGCCGGGCTCTCGATTTCCGGAGGATTGACCATTATAACTGTCGTCGTTCTGATCTTGCTTTTTACCACTGCAAAGAGCCGTAATTGGCAGGAAGAGCAAGCTCATAGGGAAGAAAAAGAAAGTGAATATGAATCTATCCGTCACTCCCTGAAAGAACTTCGGCACGTCGAAGCACATAGTGAACATTTGAATAAGATGAATTAACAAGTAACCTAGTCTTCTGAGCAGGTCAGTACGCAGTTAATGGAAATGGTAGAAGACATCCAGATCGAAGGTGAACACTTAATACAGTTCCAGAGCCAGATGGAAAGCATCAATGAAATGATCCAGTCTCTCGGTGATATCATTGAAACCTCTGCTTCAACGTCTGAAAATGTCCGCTCTTTGTCGAATGACGGGAAAGAAAAAGTGAATGAATTTAATCATGTGTTTACCGAGATCATACGGTTCACCTAACTATTTGGCAGTTTTAATGAGAAACTTCTGAAACAAATGAAAAAAGTAACGGAAGCACTCGGAGCTATCGAATACATTTCCAATCAGACCAATCTGCTGGCCTTAAATGCTTCTATTGAGGCAGCAAGAGCAGGTGAGCATGGAAAAGGCTTCGGTGTCGTAGCAGACGAAATCCGTAAGCTCTCCGCTCAGGTGAAAGAGAGTGCCGCTACGATTGAAAATGTCATCAGCCAGGTCAACGCAAGTATTTCTGACCAGAAAAAGTCGTATGATACGGAAACAGAAGCCCTAAATTCAGGGAAAGAGAAAGCCGAAGAGATGACTGGGATTTTCGATCAGGTTATTGAAAATATTTCTGAACTCCATGTCCAATCCAAACAAGTGCAGATTCATTCCGCTGATGTTATGAACGAAAAGGATAAGACCCAGGAGAAATTCGCGGAAATCCACCGGCTCACTCAGCAGTTAAGCGCAAACACAGAAGGATCTTCGGAAAAAATTATGGAACAGCAGAGGACGATGATGGAACTTGATATCACCGACATGACCATGGTAGAACATGGGCAGAAAATTAAAGCAAACCTTCTGGAGCATTTACAAACAAGCGATAACGTCCGGCTTGCTCCGTCCGAGTGAATTAAATGACCGTAATGAACAAGAACGCATTCAAAAGGGCTCCTGATTTATTTTAAAACCACCCTGGTCATCCGCCCTCCCAACTTGCCTGAATTTTCATAGCCTATCGTATAGGACAAAAAAAGGTGGTGAAGATATGGGCTGGTATGGTGGCTGTGGATACGGCGGCGGTGGCGGAAACTACGGAGGTAGTACTTTCGTCTTGATCGTTGTTTTGTTCATTCTATTGATTATTGTTGGAGCTTCTTTTTATAACTAGTATGAATACAGTAGTGAGTCATTGATACCCGTTTCAGATGATTCACTTCTCAATACCGGAGGCGTTTTTCAAACCTTCTGGTCTATTTAAATGAGCGCAGAGAGCCAGGTCCTTTAAACAAAGGACCTGACTTTTTCTTTGAACTGCGTATTCAGGAAAGTACAGCTAAGTCTGTAAGCGGAATGAAGAGATAAGTTTATATAGTGAAAGGCGTCTGTTAAACAATGTTGTTGACTTTCAAATACGCTTGTTGCACTAAAGGGCCGTATACTTTAAGACTCAGTTTCGAGATATTTTGTAGAGATAGGGGCTCCAGGGAAACGACGAGACTCCCGCGGGAGAAGGAGCGAGGCGAGACCCCACAAGGAGTGTTAACGACTGAGGAGGCTTGCCAGTTCCCCCGCAGGAAAGCGAGTTGTTTCCGTAGCCGCCCCCTCCTTTTTCTGGCAATGGACCCGAGTTATCTCGAAACTGAGTCTTAAAGAAACGGGAGCTTTTCTTCAACATTTAACATGGAGGTTGGCAGGACCATTAAAAAAGAACTCCTGATTGGGGAGTTCTTTTTTATATACTTATACAAATCAGTTGGCTGACTATCCTATAATTTCCGCTCCGCACTTTGAGTGATTTGATTTAAATAAAAATCTTTGAGTGACAGTTCAGGTCCAAAAGGGAAAAGCTGTTCGTTTCTATCAGAAGATGGCTCTTCCAGATCTGAAGATTCCTGTTTGGAAACTTCCTTTTTAGCCTGTTCGCCGGTAGATTTGTAACTGATATGAAACTCTTCTTGATAAATAGGGGTCTCATTCATAGCTTCTTGCTGCTTCATGCCGGATATCCAAGTCTCGAACTTATAGGTGCCACGGTCAATAATTACGCATAAATCTTCAAGTGACTGAGTCAGTTCTATTAAACAATCCATCCCATTTTTTAAGATGATCCCTTGTTTCCGCGCTTTTTCTAACGAATGTTCCAGTTTATATGGCTCTTCTTTATAACTAAATTCCACATAACAACTGCTGCGGTCCCAGTTGAATGTAAAATCCTCAATTTTCAAACGCTTCATCACATTGACCAGATTCGTTTCCACCATACCCTGCTCTTTATACGGCATTAACTTTAATAGACTATTCTTGAACATCCCCACGAACACTCCCTTTTTTTCTGATTTATAGTGATTTCCTTATACCAATCATTTCGACGAAAGGGAGAAAATCCCTGTAAAAATCGTTTTACATTTATCGCTATGATTTGCAAGCATTCACCTCAAAATACGACATACTTGAATTATTTTCCTCTTTTACATTGAGTTTTCAAGGGGGCTTTGAAATAATAGCATCAGTGTGTCGAATAATAGAAGCAGATCGTTAGGATCGGAGGTTTTAAGCAATGAATGGGAAAGGAATCACCCTGGTCTTCCTGGGGGCGGCAAGCTTTGGATTTACCCCCATATTTGTAAAAACAGGCTTTCAATACGGATACTCCCTGGGTCAGTTAAATATAGTCCAAATGCTCGCCGCCTTTGTCTTCCTGTGGGGCTTGTCTCTTTGGAAAGGACTTCGTATTAAAGAAATTCAGAAATCAGATCTTGTCAAAATTATCGCCACGGGCAGCACGGTGGGACTGACGGGTATTTTTTATTACGGAGCTATGCAGTACCTCCCTGCCTCTATTGCGATTATTCTGCTTTTCCAATTTGTTTGGATCGGTATGCTGTATGAATGGATTTTCACGAAAACTCCACCCGAACGCCTCCACTTGATTTCATTGGCCGTCACACTTACAGGAGTCGTGTTAGCTTCCGGACTTACAGGCGGTGATGGTCTGGATTTACACCCGATCGGTCTTATACTCGGACTGCTGTCAGGGTTTGCCTATGCCGGCTTTATTTTTTTCAGCGGTCAGGTGGCTGTCAACTCCCACCCTATATTGCGAAGTTCTCTTATGGTGACAGGATCTTTAGTGCTCGTGATGCTTGTGTTCATCCGCGACATCCCCACCATTCCCGTCCTGGACACGCGCTTATGGGCGATAGGTGCTGGGATTGCGCTTGTCGGTGCCGTTATACCTCCCCTGTTTTTCGCAGGAGGTGCTCCCCTTATTTCAGGCCGGCTCGCTAATGTGCTGAGCTCTGTGGAACTTCCGGTGGCGATTATTTCAGCTATGCTGATCCTTTCAGAAACGGTCACTCTTGTCCAGTGGACCGGCATTATTTTGATCCTTGCGGCTATTTTCATAAATGAGTTCGGCGGTAAGCTTGGGCAAAAAGAACAAAGACGTCAGGCGGGTTAAACTCTTTTTCCTAAACCTGGCAACCGTTAAACGGATCGCTCACCCTGTCTCTTCTTGTTTCCAAAGCTATTTTCTAAAAAGCAGTTGACAGATGATTAAGTTTACAAGTAGAATATTCGTTAAATTCATAATCTTCTTATCAAGAGCGGTGGAGGAAACTGGTCCTTTGATCCCGCGGCAACCTGTTTAAAAAACAAGGTGCTCATTCCAGCAGACATTTTCTGTCTGAAAGATAAGAGCCGGGACGTTCAAACCAACCCTTCTATTTTTCTTACAGAAAAGTAGAAGGGTTTTTTTATATTCAAAAATGGAGGGAAATGAAATGGTCGATCAGCAAACACAGAAGAAGTCAGCATTACGTTCCATTGACACACTAAGCAAGCGCACCAGCCAGTTTCAGAATGAGCACGCCATTCGGGATTTTACGTTTACGATTGATGAACCTGAGAAGCTTGGCGGTTCTAATGAAGCGTTAACTCCTATGGAATATATCATTGGATCGCTAAACGGATGTTTCATGATCGTTGTTGAAATGGTGGCAAAGGAAAAAGAGTTAACCATTGAAAAGCTGGAGGCTTCTTCAAGTGGAGCCATCGATCGCAGAGGACTGTTCGGACCGTTGATGTGAGCCCCCACTTTCAAACGGCAACGCTTAAGGTGGACGTTACATTTGCGCAGGAAGAAGTAGACGAAGAAGATTTTATTCAACACGTTCAAAAACGCTGCCCGGCTTACAACTTGTTTAAGGATGCAAACGTAGAAATTGAAGTCATTTGGAAAATCAACAAGGAGGTACAAACATGAGTTCATATGGAATTTGGATGATTTCACTCGCCTTATTATACACGCTCGCCCTCATCATCGTGGGTAATATTGCGAAACGAAAAGCCAACCGCGGCGAGCAATATTTCGTAGGGGGACGGACATTTAGATGGTGGACGGTGGCCTTTTGTATAACCGGCCTTTTCTCGGGTTCAACGTACATATCGATTGTCGAACTTTCCTATCTTACAGGAATTTCAGCCATATGGTACGGTGTCGCCGAAACCTTGCAAGTCTTACTGATTGCGCTATTATTAATTAAATCATTCCGTGAAAAGTTAGTTGTAACGATCTCAGGATTAATCGGAGATCAATTCGGCAGACGTGCTAAAGCTTTATCAGGTGCGATTACAGCATTCGCCTTCCCAATGTGGTCCGTCGCTACAGCGATTGCTTTTGCTTCTGCCTTTCATGTGTTTACCGGCGTTTCGTTATCCTTGTCCGTCGCTTTTACGGCTATTTTACTATTTGTTTATTTGCAGTCAGGCGGTATGTGGGCGGTTGCCTTTACACAAACCATGAACACGATTATTTTTGCCATTATGTTCATTATTGGAACTGTGGCTTTCTTTATCAACCCAGGCATCTCCGGATTACAGCAGCTTGCAGCCGATCAGCCGAGCATGTTTGATTGGGGTGGCGCCGGCCTTCAAGTGATCCTCGTATGGTTTGCCACTTTCCTAGTAAACGTGATTTTAGCGCAAGCCGCTTTTCAGATGGCCTTATCCTGTAAAACACCTGAAGAAGGTCGCAAAGGCTTAATTGTTGCAGAAGTGATGAGTGTTCCTTTTATTCTATTAGGTATTCTATTTGGCTTGTCAGCCGCTGCGGTCGTTCCTGACGCAAGTCTCGGACTCGTTGCTCTTCCCCAATATCTCATGGAAGTACTGCCTGCTCCTTTCGTGGGCCTATTCTTCTTAGGCATTTGGGCATGTGCTCTCGGGTGGGGTGCTCCTTGTCAGTTCTCAGGGGCAACCAGTCTTGGAAAAGACGTCGGAAGCGCCATTTTCCCTGGTGCATCTCCAGAACAGCTTGTTAAATACACCAAATGGTCGCTGCTGTTGCTGACAGGACTCATGATCATCTTCGGCTTCCTGCGCACAGAACAATCTGCCTGGTGGAACGTACTCGCCTGGACAATGAGAAACTCGGCCACTTTCGCACCAGTAGTGGCCGCATTATTCTGGCCGCTTGTCACAAAACGAGCCGTCCTCGGTTCCCTGTTTGGCGGGTTCGCAGCAGGATTAACCTGGTATCACTTAAGTAATTGGCACCCGGCTGATTTCTTCTTGAACATCCATCCGGTTTGGGTAGGAATGAGCGTCAATATTCTTGTCATGGTCCTGTTTACCGTTGCCTTCAACTATGGAAATTGGAAGATTACCAACGACCGCTCTGTTAAAGGAGCCGTTGTGCTGGCTGCCACTGCCGTGCTAGTTGTCGTTAACGCAATGTTCTATGAATCCCTGCACGCCGCTGGTGTCGTAGGTTTGACCCTATTCCTTAATGTACTAGCCGTATTTATCGGAAGTATTATTTATATCAAACCGAAAGTGACTGAAGCATCTGTACAAAAGAAAGTGATATCTTAGAAAATCGAAGGAACCCTTTAAAAAGTGTTTTAAGACATGTAAAAAAATAGAATACAAAAAAGCTTAGAGATGATTTGGCTCTAAGCTTTTTTGTAAGTTATGTATAGTATTTGTCTTTGATTATTAACCAAGCCTGCTCCGTTAATGAATTAAGTGATGGACCCCTGTTCAGCCAGCGCCCTCTTTTAGTGGATCACTAATACCACATTATCTCAAGGTACGATCTGCTTTCTTTTTTCCACAAATAAAAGTATTAGTGTGGCTATTGGCCCTATTATTAGAGAAAGAAAAAACCAGTTTAGTCCCGTCCTGTTCTTTCCTTGAGCAAGCCCAGCATTTATCAAGGCGAGAGTTCCCCAGCCTACAAAATATTGATTATCCATCTTCTTTCCTCTCCCATTTACATTATTCCATTTGATTAGTATGTACTTAAAATAACACAAAGTGTATATGTTGATTAAGGCGATCTTAGTTTCAAACCTCCCCTTCAGTCAAGATAAATGTGGTTCCTCACGCTGACTAAACCTTTAGCAGATGGTTACAGTGTACCTTTCCGTTTATTTACTTGGGGTTGAGCATAGAAACAGAAAATTTAAGAGCTTATTCATGTAACTTCTGTACCTCCTTTGTATACATACGAAAAACCATACTGATGTTTCAATATTAGGTTCTAGTATCTTGTACCTTAGTATTCCATGAACCTCTACGTTAACAAAAAAGCGAATGCTCTTAATTGAACAAAAACCCCTGGAGTCAATCCTGCCAATATTATTATTTTTGTCATTTTTTTCTGCTCAATTTCTAAAAAATAGTTAGAAGAACAGCTAGATTCTATTTATAATGAATTAACCAAATGATTTTAGCGAATTTTTTAATTATACCAAAAAAGCCTGACCTCCCGTAAAAAAGGAGTCAGGCTTTTTCAATTTTAAAAGGGAAAGTGTTAGTTATGTGGACGTAAAAGGCTTCAACAAGTGGCTGAGTCCTTTCAAAACACTCATATTCGGCTGGGTGATAATTCTCTTCACCATCGAATTGTGAAGAGATTTAGTCACTAAATCCAGTTGATGATTGCTCAGGCTTTCGATAGCTCTTCGGAGTACCAGGGAATCATCATAATCCTTATAGAGGAGTTTACACAGGGCTTCATAATTCCCCAGCCCGCAGATATCCTGAGCAGCATAAATGCCACTGAGAATAGATCCCGTCTGACCAAAACCTAAGAATGGAGTTGTGGCTCCGAAACAGTTGCCCACAAAAAACGTGTTGCCGATTCGTGGATAATTGCACTTTCCTACCATGTAATCGGAGATCGTAAATTCTTTTTCAATTATAATTTCCTGGTTTAGGGTATGGGAGGCTTGCTTCACCATTTCTTTCCAGAACTCACTTCTTTTTTGTAACCAATCGTCTTCATATTGCGGATAGACGATCACGAGAGTCGCCTGTGTTTGGGAGTGAGGTAGCAAGTAACCCATACCTTTTGGAGCAAAACGATTATCGAACCAGGTATGTACCTCATTACGGACGAAATCCCCTTTGATGATAGCACCGGCAAATGCGGAAGGTAATGCTATGTCATATGGCTGAATTTGTTGTGTATCCTGTGGATCGCCTGTTGCTAATACCACATGGGTATATTCTTTTGAGATGTCTTCATAAGTCGCCTGGCTGTCATAATGGATTTTGCTATGCACCAGCTGTTGGGCTAATTGGCTTTCATAGGAATCCTTATGTTCGCCCCGCAGATTGATAAAACCAATATTTCCTTCTATATTGGCGGATTCATTTTCGGAATGGACATATATTTTCTGTACATTACTGGACGGCTTTAAGTGGATATCATATGTTTCAGAAAAGAATTTCACCGCGTCATTGATGGGTGAGTCAAGTATAGGCGTTATTAGTTCCGCAATGTCATAGCGAAAACCTAATTCCTTTTTGTGTTCAAATATATCAGCAGTATGCCCATGTTTTTCCAATGTCACTGCACATGAAAGACCGGCAAGCCCTGCCCCGATAATCGCTGTTTTCACAAGACCCACCCCCTTTTTATATAGTGTTCGTAAGGAGGCGCGTTTTATTCCTGCGTCTCTAAGTAAATTAGTTATCAGCACTGTTTATAAAAAAAACGAGCAAGAAAGAAATTGAATACTTCATTTCCAGTGTTTCAAATCAGTTATTGGAATTTGTTCGATTGGAAGCCGATTAATTTGGATAACTGCAGCAGTAATGAACCATTATTCATCTGATAACAGGAACTAAGCTATTATGGCAATCCTGGATAAGCTACGTCCCGAGTTAGCATCTATATTGAGCATCTTTAACTAAAGTCCCGTTAACAGAAGGCTCAAAATCAAGATATCTTGGTAAAAACTTTCACCAAACGCCCCTGATCCTTTGTTTAAGTACATTTTTTATATGAATGTTAAATTATTCCATATTGGAATGATCAACTCTTTCCCCCCTTATGCCGCAGCTTGAATATGTCGTGCTCCATGATCCCTTCTTGCTTCTCCGACTCAATAAACTCCAAATGACAGCTTTCCCGTTTTTCATTCGTTTCCCGCACAACTGTGGTCACGATTTTATAAATATATTCCAACCCGCTGACTAGAAATTTTTCATATTGCGTCTCCACGAGACCATCTTTATTTAAAAATTCATGACAGTACCGGTAGCCGACCGCAAGCTTGATGAGTTCCTGAGAGGCGTATGGCTTCTTCTCCAGTATCAGTTCTACCAGCTGCATCTTATTAAACGAATGGATGGCGGCATTCGCCATCGCCCCCTGGTGTACTTGGAACTCGCCTGGAAATAAATCATCTGTAAACCGTTTTAACCTGTGCTCCACCTCTACAAAAGGAAGGTCATGCAAAGAGCTTAAATCTTCTAAATGGTGAAAAACTCTTAGAAATTCTGACTGCGCAATAACTGCATAAAGCTCCATGTACAGTTCACTCAACTGCAAGTAATCGTGCTCTCGCCTGAACTTCGTGGTATCAATGCGGTATTCAAATTTCGTTTTCCCCCAGTGCAGAACCAAATTAAATACGAGCGTCATAATCGCCACGATCGCAGGAATCAATACCACTTCTATGACCCATACTGGCATGGATGAGCCTCCCCTTCCATATATTAAAAAAAAGCTTCCCATTCCCATAGGCTTAGGGTATTGTAGATCTAATAACTGGAAAGGAGGGAGAAGGACATGAATATAATTAAAGTTCTATTCACAGTGCTCACTGCTGCCTATTTCTTAGGTTTGAGCCCTGCCGTGTCTTTACAGGCTTATGAGACTATCGAACAGACGGATGCTCTCGTGGCCAGTTTCACGGATGTGGAACAGGAAGCCCTGGCTATCTCTCCGATCCTTCTCCCTAAAGGAAAAGCAGATTACGCTTTACCACCTTTCCTGTTTCCTCCTGCCCAGTTGGATGTTAAAGGGTTATTTTCAGCGTCCACGGGCACCCTCGAACCACTTGCCGACTCATCCGGTTTCTTTACGATAGAAAAATTCCATTCCAATTATCTGTAAATACATCGTCTCCTTTTTACGAAGAGGCTTCACAGCTTTTCTTTTGAGCACTATAGGAAAGCTTATTTTTCGTGTGCGTTTTTAACTACATTTGAAGGAGATTGAAATGAAAAATTCAAACATGAACGATTGGATCACCTACTACTCAGTTACGTTCGTGATTTTCTTATTACTATTTGGCGGGATCTGGACGTCCGGTCTGTTTACAGGTGTGGAATGGCAGGACTACTGGATTGAATTTCACTGGAGCATGGTTAACATAAAAGAACTGAAACAAATCATAGGATTGTAAATAGAGCGGACGGGCTTAGAGCGGCTGAAAAAACTGCTTGAAGTCCAGTTATTACAAAATCACGGAGGTACACAATGGCGGATTGGATTACTGAATTTATGAGTCACTATGGGTATGCAGGCATCTTTATCATGATGGCGGTAGAGAATATCTTTCCTCCCATTCCATCTGAGGTTATTCTTCCGTTCAGCGGATTTATGACTCAAGCTGCCAATCTATCCATAGCTGGGGTAATTGTAGTTTCAACGACCGGATCTCTTGCAGGAGCGGTTGTGCTTTATGGGATCGGATCCTTGATGGATGTAGAAAAATTAGAATCCTTAGTAGAGCGGCATGGACATCGTCTTCGCATAAAAAAAGAAGACGTCCAGAGAGTAGAATCATGGTTTCACCGCTACGGAATATGGGCGGTGCTGCTCGGCCGGATGGTTCCGCTCATCCGCAGTCTGATTTCCTTGCCTGCCGGAATGGCTAACATGAAGCTGTCCTTGTTTCTACTGTTCACCATCCTTGGCACAATGGTCTGGAATACCATCCTCATTTTAGTGGGTGCTTTGATGGGGGAATCGTGGAATGAAATTTCCCGGCTTTTGGAGGTTTATTCCACCATCACTTATGTCGGACTTGGAACAGGGTGCGCCCTCCTGATGTTCATTATCATTCGTAAAAAAATACTAAGCGCGTAAGGGGATCAGAATGGACATTATTCAAGTCATCAAAGTGATGCTTCTCGGGATGTTTGAAGGATTAACTGAATTCGCTCCCGTATCTTCTACGGGCCATATGATTATCATCGATGAAATGTGGTTACATTCCCGCGAATTTTTAGGCTACTATACGGCCAACACCTTTAAAATCGTTATCCAGCTTGGTTCAATTCTTGCGGTAGTCATTACATTCAGACATCGGTTTATGGATTTACTGGGTGCGAGATCGCGTGCTCAGGATAACTCTAGCCGTCTTAAAATCAGTCATGTCCTGACAGGGCTGCTTCCGGCAGCTCTGCTCGGCTTTCTTTTTGAGGACTATATCGATGAACATTTATTTACGGTCGAAACCGTCATCATAGGACTCCTATTAGGAAGCTTTTTTATGATTTTCGCTGATCTTTATGGAGCACGCAATCCCTCTTTAAAGAGTGTCGACCAAATCACTTACCTGCAGGCTCTTCTAATTGGACTGATGCAGTGCTTTTCCTTGTGGCCCGGCTTCTCCCGCTCCGGTTCGACCATCTCTGCCGGAGTGGTTGTTGGTATGACCCACCGCTCGGCTGCAGACTTTACCTTTATTATGGCCGTACCGATTATGCTTGGCGCAAGCTGTCTTTCTATCATCGATAACCTGGCGTATTTCACAGCCCAGGCTCTTCCTCTCTTTGCGATCGGTTTTGTCAGCGCCTTTATTTTTGCTCTGATCACGATTCGGTTCTTCTTAAAGCTCATTAATAGAGTCAAGTTATTACCTTTTGCTTTGTACCGTATTGCGCTAGCTGGAATGATCGCCTTCATGTACTATTAACATCTAACAGAGGGGCAAAAGCACTTAGAAAAGTTTATTCTTCGAAAAATCGAACAGCGCGTTTGACCAGAATCCCGGTCAAACGCGCTGATTTTTTACTGCTTCTTTCGATTCCCACCATTTACGACTCTGAATTTGCTCACTGGTTTTTCACCTGGCTTATAATCGAAAGCTGTGATCGTTGCTCCTACTTCCACTTTCATGGATCCATCATCCTCTATTTTAAACAGTGTGCCTGGCTTATTGACTTTAATGGACTGGACATTATGTTTGGCAAACACCCTTTGCAAATCCTGCAT
Organism: Halobacillus sp. K22; assembly: GCF_052246795.1. Lineage (NCBI taxonomy): Bacteria > Bacillati > Bacillota > Bacilli > Caryophanales > Bacillaceae > Halobacillus > Halobacillus sp. K22. The sequence goes on from NZ_JBQQCN010000008.1 coordinate 49,067, forward strand.
TAACTCTCTTTTTCCATAAGTGAAGCCCATCCTATCCCTCTCCTTACTTTCATTTCGTTAGTTGTAGGATATGCGGAAATGAGAAGGACTATGATGGTAAATACGACGGAACTTAAAAAAATCTATTAACAGCCACCTCAGACCATAGAGCAATCTATTCCATTGCGGCACTTCTTCTTCGCTTTACAGTTCTTGCTGGAAAAACCGATAGAATTCTGTCTTTTTTAAGCGTTCTTACCTTTTCTCTCGCAAAACAATACACCAAAATATCATCGGCACGTACATCCATAACCCGAATCGAACGCTGGGAGACCTCGCCCCGGCTGTCCATATAGATGACCACCAGCTTCTCGTTTTTATCCAGGGATCGTGCAAACAAGCCATCCATGAGGTATCTTCCTTTCTTATCGAACATTTGTTCTTATTTTACCACAACAAAGAGCAAATTAAACTGGAAGATATAAGCATTCCCTAAATGAAAAAGACCTTGCAAATCCTGAATGGACGGCACAAATATTCTCTGCCTTAATGGGTACCTTAGAAATAGCCAATCACTATTTGGGAGGAGACCTATGAACAATCAAAAGAAAGATATCCAGCCGAAACAGCATCAAAACCGTCAGCCGGGATTTGAATATGAAATGAAGCCACTTCCGGAATATATTGATGAAAACTATCAGGGCAGCGGAAAGCTTGAGGGAAAAATCGCGGTGATAACTGGAGGCGACAGCGGCATAGGCAGGGCGGTAAGTCTGCATTTCGCACGTGAAGGAGCAGATATAGCTGTCCTTTACTTCGATGAACATAAAGATGCCGAGGATACAAAACGCTTAATTGAACAAGAAGGACGCACCTGTCTACTGATCAGCGGGGATATTGCCGATCCTGACTTTTGTACAGATGCTGTAAAACAAATCAAGCGTAAATTCAGTCAGGTCGATGTGCTGGTCAATAACGCAGCCGTTCAATATCCGCAGACCAGTGTTCTGGATATCTCGAATGAACAGCTTGAGCGCACCTTTCGCGTCAATATCTTCTCCTATTTCTACATGACAAAAGCCATACTCCCACATATGAAAAAAGGAAGCTCGATCATCAACACTTCCTCTGTTACGGCCTATGCCGGAAACGAGCAATTGATTGATTGATTATACATCCACAAAAGGAGCCATTACATCGTTCACCCGCGCGCTTGCAAAATCTCTTGTTGGTCAGAGGGTTCGTGTGAACGGTGTAGCTCCTGGTCCCATCTGGACACCTTTGATCCCTGCAAGCTTCGACCGGAAGCAGGTTGCCGAATTCGGTTCCGACAACCCGATGGAGCGCCCCGGTCAGCCGAAAGAAGTAGCCCCGGCTTACGTCTATCTTGCGAGCCAGGATGCAAGTTTTGTCTCTGGTCAGACACTGCATGTCAACGGCGGCATAATTGTAAACGGGTAAAGACTTCTAAGCTGTTTTCACGGTTGAATCTCAAAAAAATGGAATTCCAATGATATGGAATTCCATTTTTTACAACTGTACTTTCTTCCAAGTTCGTTATCCGTTAATAGTGGATTGGTGAGCCTGGTCCCAAATTAACCCCAGTCAGCATCCAAATAATTAACATGATTGTCCAGGAGATCAGGAAAAAGATCGTGTATGGGAACATAACGGAAATTAAAGTTCCGATTCCCATTTGTTTATCGTATTTTTGCGCAAATGCGATAATAATGGCAAAGTAAGTCATGAGCGGCGTAATGATATTTGTTGTAGAATCTGCAACGCGGTACGCCATCTGGGTTAATTCAGGTGAATAACCGAGCTGCATCATGATGGGTACAAATACCGGAGCCATCATAGCCCATTTTGCAGACGCACTGCCTATAAACAAGTTAATTGCAGCTGCCACCAAAATAAAACCTAGAATGAGTGGTATGCCTGACAGGTTAGCTGATTCTAACAATTCCGCACCGTACACCCCGATCACGAGTCCCATGTTAGTTTCTGAAAAGTAAGCTACAAATTGTCCGGCAGTAAAAGCAAGTACAATGAACATCCCCATGGACGCCATCGTCTCAGAAAGCTGGTCAGCAACATCTTTATCATTTTTAATCTCTTTTGCTGCGATGCCATAAAACAACCCAGGAATAAAGAAAAGAATGGTAATAATAGGCACAAGGGAACTCATAAATGGAGATTGAATGATACCTCCATCCTCTCCTCTTAAAGGAGCACCAGCTGGAAGAACTAATAGAGCAATTAGAACGGCTGCTATAGCGACAGAAATACCTGCCCACTTTAGACCTTTCTTTTCAGTAGCATCCAGTCCTTTTAATTCTTCACGGAATTCGCCTTTATATTCTCCCAAACGTGGTTCTACAATTTTTTCTGTGACCCATCCTCCTACAAACGTCAGCAAGAATACAGAAACAAATATGAAATAGTAGTTCATAGCTATGTTCATATTTTCAGCATAAGCAGGGTCAATAATCGCAGCAGCATCAATCGTTAGCTCTCCTAATAAAGGATCCGTCGCTGATAAAAACAAGTTCGCACTGAATCCTGCAGAAACCCCTGCAAAAGCAGCAGCTAGTCCCGCTAATGGATGACGTCCAAGAGCAGCAAAAATGACAGCACCTAACGGAGGCAATACTACGTAACCAGCGTCAGAAGCAACACTGGACATGACCCCTGCAAATACAAGACCATAGGTAATCAATGCTCTTGGAACGGATAGCACAAATCCGCGCAAACAAGCACTGATCAGCCCAGTTCTTTCGGCTACTCCGATTCCTAGCATTGTGACGAGAACGACACCTAAAGGAGCAAATCCAATAAAGTTCTCTGTCATACTGGAAAAGATGTACTCGATACCTTCTGCGCTAAGAAGATTGTTTATCTCAACGATTTCCCCTTCTTCCCCAGGATGTTCAACACTCAGTCCAAAACTGGAAACAATAGCAGATAATACTACTACCAGTAGCGCCAAAATAGCAAATAGTGTGATTGGATGAGGCAGCTTATTCCCCACATATTCAATGGCATCCAATCCCTTTTGAAACATACCCTTTCGTTTGTCAGCCAATACGGTTCTCTCCTCTCTTTTCTCAAAAAATAAAAAAACGGCAAGTGAAAATTCATAATTCTGCCGTTTTTGTCTATTCCTGTCGTTTTCAGTATAAAGGCACTAGTGATATATATGAAGGCGTTTTCAAATAAAAGTAAAATTTTTTCTATTCTGAAAATTTCTAGAAGAAAAATTAGGTGAGTTAGAGGGAGTACTCCTCGAAATCGAGTCTCCACAATCCTGCATTTTTTGGAAGACTCTATTTCATGACTGTTTATTCAATTTTCATTATTAATATAATTTTAATCAGTCTACCTAATTACATCACTCTTTTTAATGAGAACCTGTAAATTGAGCCCACTAGAACCGTTAAGGAAAGAAGAGAGAGAGACTTATACGAAGCAGAGTGTAGTGTATATCAAACAATCCAGTGATGAAAATAATGAGTGCAAAACCCTGGATAATTCTGCTACAAAAAGGTCCCGCTAACGATCGTGGACCTTTTTTCGTAGCTATTTTTCTTGCTTTAGTTCCTTTGTGAAATCGTATTGCCCAAAGAAAAATTCCTAACTATGTAAGGAGGAGCATATCAAAAAAGTCGCCCCCGTTCCTGAAAACTTGAGTTGGAGATCATTTTAATAAATGATTACGCAGAAACTCCAGGTTAATTTAATTTTAACTCCATTTTTCTACTCTTTGTTGTCATCCCAATAGACTTATAGAATTCAATGGCAGAAGAATTTTTCTCAGTTACACCCAACTCAATACTATCGACACTCAGGTGCCTTCCAAAATCAAAAACGTATTCAGTCAGCTTTTGTCCGATCCCTTGTTTTCTATAGTTTTCAGCAACGCATAAACTGTGTATGACTAATACTTTTCTCGCTTTGACAAATGAATTTTCAGTTATCTCTTCTTCTTCTGTAACTATTACTCCGACTAAATCTTGACCTTTCTCGGCCACAAAAATGTGCTGTTGATCATCATTCAACTGGCTTTCAAATAACTCCGGCTCCACTGGAGTAGAATTCTCTTTGTACACATCCGGTCTTATCGAAACGTGTAGTTCATGAATTTGCTTAAACAATGGAAGTAAAGGATCGTAATCGCTTTTTTTGGCTTTTCGAATAATTATCTCCATAGTTTTTCTCCCCCTCAATTTTTTACTGATAATTACTCACTTCTCACTTCTGTTCTGCTCTGTAGATCGTCCTTATTAAAAAACCGACCCTTTTTGTACACATACCTTTAAAAAATACCGCCTTTTCTATGAAAAGACGGCTTTTAATGGCTAATGTTTTTCTTTTCCTTCCAACGAGCACCTATGATACGCAAGCCGATGGTCAACAGGATAGCTGCCAGCACCAGAATGCCTAAAGCATCGCCTGTGGTCCACCCGGCTGATTTTAAATACCTGGCAAGAAGAACTCCGATTAGGGCGAGCGGGATCAGAATAAAACGATCGATTTTTTCAGAAAAAATGGGCCCGCTGAAAAGCTGGCGGATTTTACTCATGGATGATGATACCTCCTGGTTGAGTCGCTATTCGTTACATTTAAGATCTCATCTATTATTTCAAATCCACTGCTCGATCTCAATCTTTTTTCTAATCCCGTAAAATATTGCTGCGGAATATTCATAAGCAATTTATTAAACTAAAGGGCCGGATTGTGGAAGACTCAGTTTCGAGATATTTTGGGTCCGTTACGTTAGTTGGTGGAGGGCTGGTGGGGAAATAGCTCGCTTTCCTATGGGGGAACGGTGAGCTTCCTCGCTCGTTTCACTCCCTGCGGGATCTCACCTAGTCCCTTCTCCCATGGGAGTCTCGCCATTTCCCCACCAACCCAGCCACAGGAGGATAACGGATCCTTCCAGAAGAGAGAATGCTCTCCTTCTAAATAGGTGCTAAATGCTTCTATGACAAGCTTTTTTTACATCGTTCTAGCATGAAAATACACTCTTCATCCCATCTTTTTTTCTCGCCAAGCAAACCGTGTATTTAGTGGTTTCGAGTTTCTGATTCAGCCAGGTCCGGAGGGGGACGATGTAGACTCCTGCGGGATGAAAATGACAGGGGAGACCCCGGAAGGCGAAGCCTGAGGAGGCTCCGCGCATTCCCGCGGAGGACCTTCCGCTCAACAAATATCTCGAAATCAAGTCTTCCAGAAAAGGGAGCTTTTCTAAAATATCCACATAGTCATTTAGTAACCTACCATTATAAGTGCTATGAGAATGAGCTAACGGGGATTTCTGGATTAATTTTTATGTACATTCACTGGGCTCATGCATAGGATAACTTTAGGAACTAAGAAAGGATGAAGAAAAGTGTATTATAATCCTTATATGTATCCATATCGTTATCCTTATGATGGAAATGTACCTATGTACAATTATGGGAATCAGGCGGGGTACTGGGCATACCCTCAGGACTACGGGCACCATGCCTGGCGTCCTTCGCACGGGCAAGGAAATATCCAGCTAAAAGATTATGGCCCCAACCCATTTGTAGTGGACATCAATAAAGCCACCAAGCAAAATAAGACCTTTCGCACAGCATTATGGACCGGTGACCATCTGCAGTTGACCCTGATGAGTATTAAACCAGGAGAAGATATCGGCTTAGAAAGGCATCCAAATCTCGACCAATTCTTACGTGTTGAGCAGGGCCAGGGATTTGTACAGATGGGCAAACAAAAAAACAACCTGAACTTCACAAGAAATGTGATGGACGATTCGGCTATCATCATCCCGGCAGGCACGTGGCATAACTTAACCAATACGGGCAATACGCCGCTCAAACTATACTCGATCTACGCCCCGCCTAATCATCCGTTCGGCACCGTGCATGCTACGAAGGCTGAAGCGATAGCTGCAGAAGAATAAAACTGATCATCCACTCCATTAAAAAATGGGAACTTCTCTATAATAGAAGTTCCCATTTCTATTTTTAAAGCCGCTACATTACAAATCCTGAATTTCTTCATCATCATAATAATCAAGAACCGCATTCACGTAATAAATATCCCCATAACAGGCGTCATACTGCTCCGCTTCCTCACGAATACAGTCGTACTTGCCCGTATGTTTCAACTCCTCATATTTCTGCGCAGAGAATTCAATGGCCAATTCCTGAGTATATTCTCCACCGTTATTCATGACATAATTAATAAAACCCGCGCCAAAATTGTAGGATTGAAGCGCTAATTTAACGTCCTGATCAGCCCGCTCCAACACATCGGCAAAGTAGGACACTCCTTGTTCGATCGACTTCTCTGGATCGTCAATACAACCGACCGAACCGCATAAGGATTCGGAGGCTTGCATAGGGTCATCTCCTCTTCCACCCGATTCCTGCATCATTAACGCTAATAGCACATCTACGTGTTCCTCTATTCCTTCCTGCTTTGCATACTTTCGAACTTCATCTTCATATTGCAGCACCTGATCGGACAAGCCGGTAGATTCATTGGTGCTGCTGGTTAAACCGGCTCCCAGATTGCTGCTTGTAAGCAGATAAATACCGCCGATTACGAGAATGATAGGCAGAATAATTTTTACGAATGTTTCCGAAACGGCTTTTTTAAATTTTGTTTTCCATTTATATTTCGGCATGTTTCTCCCCTTATCGATACTTTCATAAGATGAGTCCATTTTAACATGCCGGTACGCCTAATTCTCTTATCATGCTTTTTGCCGTGTTCCCCGCCAAGTTCCAAGCCCTTAACAATCCTATGAACGAGCAGAACTTTCTTTTGAAAATAGTTTACTCAGTAGAGAATAAACTCCCATAGCAATCAAGAGAAAGATACCGAAGTCTAGTAAAAACAACCATAGATTAAAAGAATCTTGAAATAAGCGGTACTCCAAATTAATCCAGGCATAAACTTGTGTCGATAAAAAGTCAGTAATCAATATCGTAACGAACATAAGCAAAAGAAATTTCACTTTACCACCCTCGTGTGCATCTTGTTTATTTATTTTTATGTAAGCAGTAGGTTCTTATAGACCCGCTCATTAAAACCTCTATTTGCTACATCCAGCGCGACTCATGATATTTATCCGGATTTTCCTTATTTCTTTTCGAAGGCAGTAGAATCGGCAAGGCTAAAGCAGCGATTACCGCTACCACAAAAATGATCATAAACACGATCCACATGATATTCCTCCTCAAAAAGTAAATTATCATTCTATCGATATTCCCCCACATTCCTGTCCTACTCTCCGCCTATTCAGTCTTATCTCTGCGGCTTAGTACCTTACTCCTCAAGCATTGGATACACTACTGTTCCATCCTCTTCCACGATAGGCATCGCACCCCACCGCCCAAGTTCATGGCCGACCAGCTCTGTATTTCCTTTGGAGTCGTTGATCATATGAAAAACATCCCAGCCATTCGCCTGCAGCCAGTTACTAATTAACAGGCGGTGACACTTGGCTGGATGCCGTTCGGAGCACATATAGACAAGATTCTTTCCTTCAGCCTCCGCTTTTAAATCCTCCACCCCATTCTGGAACTCTTTCGTTAATGTATAATCCGCATAGTTGTGGAACGAGCGATTGTCCCATCCGGCATTTAGATTCTCCCCAATCTCGCCTGACCGCTTCCGCCTGCCACCGAGTACCGAAAAATGCTGATACGCTACGCCTGCTTCGCTAAGCCAGTCTTCCATTCTTTCCTTGTTAAACTGCGGGTATTTACGGCTCGCAGGGAAGGCGCGGATATCAGCTACATATTCGATATCTGCAGCCTCAAGCATCTGCAAGAATTTTTGCTTGTCATGGTCGGAATGCCCAATCGTATATATTTTCATATCCCTTCACCCTTTGGTAGAAACTTGTGTAACCAACTATACCCTTTCTACGATTCTCTCAAAATATCCATCCCAGTAAGAACTAATTACTCCTATGCTCACCAATCTGCCTAAACCTCTTATAAATACCATATTTTCTATTTTTTGGTTGATTAATAGATATCTCCCTGCTAAGCTTAAAATGCATTTACTAATTATTTCCATCCTAATGTTTATTAAGTTTCTTGCATCTCCTTCGTTTTCTGAAAAGCACTTGAGTTTCCAGTACAAGATTAACTACATATTGTATGCCACTTGAAAGTTAAGTCGAATGAAAAATTGCCATGTACGCCTTCTAAAAAACATACCTTTTTATTAAGAACTGGCTTGGCTCTTGAAGTTTCATGGTTATTAAGTCCACTTTAGATTTCTATTATTTTTTTAGGAGGCGTACAAACGGTGAGATCAGTAGGTGTAAGTTTGGTTATTCTTGCAGCTATATGCTGGGGCGTTAGTGGAGGAATTGCAGATATTTTAATGAATAAAGGCTGGGATCCTATCGTAATTTCTCTTTATCGAGGGGTTATTGGCTTTGTATGTTTTTTTACTTGGTTTCTTTTACGCTTTAAACAAAATTGGAGCTCCTCTTCTCGCTTATACATTTGGTCTTCGTTGGCTGGCGTAGGAGTTGCTGGAAATTTCACTTTTTATTTTTTCACGATCCAGGCGTCAGGCGTGGCTGTTGCTTCTACTTTAATGTACACAGCCCCGGTGTTCGTCCTTGTCATCTCTTTTTTATTACGAATCGAGCGTCCGAGCTGGTTTAAATGGGGGTGCATCTTAGGGGTACTTATAGGAATTGTGATGCTTACAGGGGCCTACAATACCGCTTCGCTATCCGTGGGTTTACTAGGGGTGGCAACCGGGCTTGCTGCAGGTCTTTCCTACGCCTTATTTATATTCGGTTTTAAAAACGCCTCCTCCATCGGAAAGCCACAGACCACTTTAACTATCGCTTTCTTTTCATTTTGTCTTATCCTTTTGCTTATCGCCGACATGGATGAAGCCGCTAGCGTAATGACCTCAAACGACATAGGCTGGTTTGTTTTACTGGGGGTCCTGGGAGCTGGGGTTTCGTTTATTCTTTATGTGATTGGCATTCAATGGACTGCGCCAACGACTGCTTCAATGGTCGCTATGGTTGAGCCCGTAACAGCTTCATTATTTGGTTTTCTGCTTATCGGAGATCACTTGACCATTATTCAACTTCTTGGAATGGCAATTATATTGGTTACGGTTATCGTACTTAGCGTAAAACCCTCTTCAGCCTCCATTAAAAGTACTGATAAAAGGAAAGAAAAGGCGGGGTAAAGGACAAGGCCTATATTATAATTTAAAAGCCCTATGGTAGATGGATCCCATCAGCTACCATAGGGCTTTTTCATATGGCTTTAAGGGTACCGGCAGTACACATCTCTCCCAATGATTATCCTTTAATAGATTCTTCCTGTACCACTAAGGATGATTGTCACCCTTATTTGACACGGCAGATGACACGGCATGCACCACCACCAAACCAATGGTACGGCTGAACCCATCCAGCAAAATCATCCACCGAAACAAAGAATAAACTAAGATTAATTAAAAAAAGATTTTAAATAAAACACGATATAAAAAATATTTTATTTTTTTCGACACCAAATTCTTAAAACTTTCGATTAATAGATTAACAAGACAAGAATAGGTGATGAAAAATGAATATCCATGACATTAGCAAGCTTCAATCCTTTCCGAGTAAAAAGAATTAGATCTACGCGTTCGTTCTTTTCTGTACCACCATAAAGCCTCACTTTCTCAAGCTTCCCTGGAAGTATTAACTTTTATCTGGCGGCATTCCGTTAAATATCCTGGTGTCTCTTTTGCTAAAATAGAAACCATTGAAAAAGCTACAAAACGCAGCCGCCGAACCATTGTCCGAGCGATTAACACTCTCGAGCAAGCGGGGTTGCTTGCACGCATTCCTACGATTCGTCCGAATGGAAAGCGCGGAGTTAACATTCTGGTAATCAATCCGGCAGAGGAAACTCCACTTCCTGAGAAACAAGACCTCGCTAGTCAAAAGACAGCTGAAAGAGTTGATAAACCTGAACAAACTGAAACCCTAGAACCAGTCAAGCATGTATCCTCTGCTGCCAAACCGGCTATAGATACCGATTATTTACCCACTTACATACCAAAAGCATTTATTCAGCTCTCTCAAACCTTTTTGAATGTAAAGGATATCCTTGGTGCATGGAAAAGGGTTTATTACGCCTACCAGCAAACGAAATTAAGCTACCCTGTCGATCATTACATAACCATCATTTCGCAGACGTTCAAACAGGCGGTTTTTGCTAAACAGAATGGCTCAATCAAGAAAACGTTTCTTGCCTACTTTTATGGCGGGATGCTTGCAGCTTTCCAACAGACCGTGCGTAAAGAAGTGATGGATGACCCAGCCACTCTGTACTATGACTGGCTGAACAATTAAAAAAACCATCCTGACGCTCTTCAAGAGTCAGGATGGTCCATTAAATTTATGATTTCGTATCGTTGCGATTGAGAACATTCAGGTAAGAGGCAGCTTCTTCCGTCCGATCACAGGCTGTTTTTGCATTTTCCCCTGTACTTAGCGCAACAGCCATGCGGCGTCCGATCGTGGCTGATGGTTTTCCAAATAATCGCACCTCTGTATGCGGGACCGCTAACGCTTTTTCCAGACCGGAAATGAAGTAGTCATTGCTTTCAACCGACGATTTCACGGCATGACTTGACCCTGGCGAAACAAGCTGAATATCCTCAATCGGCAGTCCAAGAATTGCCCGCACATGAAGGGCAAATTCAGAGAGTTCCTGGGTGACCATAGTCACCATACCTGTATCATGGGGACGCGGAGAGACTTCACTGAAATACACCCCATTGGAGGTAATAAACAGTTCCACTCCGAATACTCCGTATCCACCGATTTCACCTGTGATCTTTTTAGAAATAGCTTCCGCCTGCTTGACGTGTCCCTCACTCATCGCATGCGGCTGCCAGGATTGAATGTAATCTCCGCCCTCCTGCCTATGACCGATGGGCGGGCAAAAAAAGGTACCATTGGCAGCCTCTACAGTCAGTAGTGTGATCTCAGAGTCAAAATGGATAAATTCTTCCACAATCACCCGCGTGCTGTTTCCCCGACCGCTGCCGAGAGCCTCCTGCCAGGAATCCTCGATCTCACTTTCTGTGCGGCAGAGACTCTGCCCTTTTCCGGAAGAACTCATAATCGGCTTAATGACGCATGGTAGACCAATGGTTTGAACCGCTTCCTTCAGTTCCTCTAACGAATTAGCAAACTCGTATTTTGCGGTTGGCAAACCTAATTTCTCACTGGCGAGGCGTCTGATTCCCTCTCTGTCCATCGTTAACTGCGTGGCGTAAGCGGTAGGGATAACGTTATAGCCTTCTTCCTCAAGCTTCAATAGCGTCTCGGTCGCAATGGCTTCGATTTCAGGAACTATGTAATCCGGCTGTTCCTTTTCTACGACGCGGCGAAGCTGAACTCCATCAAGCATATCAATGACAGCAAATCGATGAGCTACCTGCATGGCGGGCGCACCTTCGTAACGATCTACGGCAATGGTTTCGATTCCCATCCGCTGGGCTTCCATAACTACTTCTTTCCCGAGTTCTCCTGAGCCAAGCATCATCATCTTTTTTGAATTACGATTGTTCGGTGCTCCGTACATAGCTTCTCCTCCTGAATGTTTGGGTTTATAGTCATTCTAAATTCAATTATAGGTATATTTCAAGGATAAACAGGTATTTTAACGAACGAATCTTAAATATTAATTAAAAATGTTCGTTTTACACTCCTGTTAAATGTTGTCGCTTTTAATAAGCGGATTATTTAACTTGAGGAACGTTAGAATCATTGTCCCTTCCTTCTTTTTTCTCAAATAAAAAGCTCTGTTAATCTTCCGTGTTGAATTTAAAGTAAAGCTCCCGTTACTGGAAGACTCAGTTTCGAGACTTTTGTGAGAATTAGGTCCTGCGGGGGACGATTTCGCTTTCCGGCCCTGCACGACGAAGGGTCGTTCGACGTTGCCACAGGACGTGGCGGTCTTAGTCGAACATCCCTTGTGCTGAGCTTCCTCAGGCTTCGCCTTCCCGGATCTTACCGATCATGTTCATCCCACAGGAGTCTCCCCGTTCCCCTCCGGACCTGGCCGAATCAGAAACTCGAAACGGCTTCATCCTTCACCCCATTGAGAAGAAATAATCATATGGGCGTATATACTTTTCCAGTTTGAAACTGTGCGGGATTGCCTGTTATATAAGCAGTCAGGCGGGATAAGGAGGATAGGATACTCTCTTTTCAGAGGGTCCGTTATTCTCCCGTGGCTGGGTTGGTGGGGAAATGGCGAGACTCCCATGGGAGAAGGAACTAGGTGAGATCCCGCAGGGAGTGTAACGAGCGAGGAAGCTCACCGTTCCCCCATAGGAAAGCGAGTTATTTCCCCACCAGCCATCTTCAAATATCGTAAAGGACCCAAATTACCTCGAAACTGAGTCTTCAACTATCCGGCCCTATTGTGTAATAAACATCTTATGAATAAATCAAAAAATAGAGGCAATAAAAAAGAAGCGATCAACTCAGGATCCCTTCTTCAATCTAACCTATATTTTTCAAATAAACGTAACCGAATACCAGAGAAAAGCTCCCCCTCCCATTGAACACATTAGAACAATATCCTTCACTTTTCTCGGTAGTGGAATAAACCGGAGTAAGAAATTAACGGCAAAAACAGCTATAAATAAGCACACACAGAGAACGGCTAATTTAGCAGCCGGTTCATTCACCTCGGAATGGATGAAATGCTGGATGGCGTCTGACAGGAAACCCAACGATTACACCTCCGATAACTTCGATCGTACGTATTTCTCTAGAAAAACACGTGCTACTTATCTATCATTAAAGATAAAGCCGTACCACAGCCCTCGCACTCCAGTAATATATCTATTTTAACTTCACTGATAAATATGATTCTCCTCGGACTCATCAGGGTCGAACATCTACGGCATGTATAGTGGTCAGTCTGATCAATAACTTCCAAGTAACACTCCACATTAGGCACCACTTATTCATTACTCCTTTTAATTCTTTACTTATATTTTCGACATAATTCCAAAATTGTTGACAGTTTAGCCAGAAAACTTCTAAATAAAAGAGCATTAATATTCAATACGATAGACTTACAGAAATATTTTCAGTTCTAGTGGGAGGGAATGCTATACTTTACATAAAACAAGAAAACCGACAGAACTTTACGCTCCTGCCGGCATTCAACAACCTATGATTCTGTATATTTGTATTGAGTTGCAAGCTTAGCTGCCATTGCGCTTACCAAGAGATGCAGGTGAAAATAAGTAAACCCGCAGATCACTCCGGTTCCAAACATACTGCTGATATCGCTAAAGTACAAGGAGTCCACGCTGCCTCCTGAGGCGAGATCAAATACATGCACACCAAACAGCAAAGCCATCATAATCAATCCCCCTGTGAGAGAATAAACCGAGAGATTGACCCCGTAAGTTTTCTTCCATTCCAATTGTTTCTGTAAAGCTTTTAACCCGAGTCCACTGGCAATGAACCAAAACGCTGCCACGTAAAAGACGAAAATCGTAGACATGCCTGTATCGCTTACGTGATGACTGTAGGTTGAGACCAGGGAGGCAGCTGCGACTCCAGTGATGATATTTTTAGCCATTTTCCTCTCTTCCTTCCATACAATAAATAGCTACCCTGACCGACTGTACATAGTAAACGGCATATCTACTTTTCAGTCTTCATGAGTAATTTCAATTAAACTTAACTGACTTTGATTAAAAAAACGTACGTGAACTACACTTGTTCCTAGACCTCTGTCGACGTAAAGAAGCTGATTTGAGTCAATGGAGTACATCCCCTCATCATACTTTGGCAACAGCCCCTGTCCAGGCGCTACCAAAGATCCGATACACGGAATCTTCACTTTTCCTCCGTGAGTATGACCGCTCAGGATTAAATCAGCCGGCTTATTTTCATATTCATTTACAAAATCGGGAGAGTGAGAAAGCAGGATGGTATAACGCTGCTCATCCATCCCGTGGAAAGCTTTCTCCACATTCTCTCGACTGGAATTAACGTCATCAATTCCAACGATGTTCATTCTATAAGTCTCATTTAATGGGACAGACGTGTGCTCATTTCTTAAAACCGATACCTGCCGCTCCTTAAGACCGTCCAAAAAAGGCTGGGTTAAAGGATGGTCCCATTCATGGTTGCCGGTAACGTAAAAAACATGTGGATACACCCTGACGATCTGCTCAATTAAAGAAAAGACCTGATTCCATTGCTTTGTGTTCCGGTCTATTAAATCTCCGGTGATCACCACCATATCGGCCTTTGCTTCTTCAATTGTCCGCAGGAGCTTCTTGTTGTTTCTTCCAAATACTTTATTATGTAAGTCACTAATTTGCAAGATTCTGAACCGGCTGTCTTGCGGTATTTTCTTATGACTGATACGAATATTTTTTCGTTTAAAAACATTCGTATCATAGATTACCTTTCCAATGGCTGCCATCGCTATGAATACTCCGCTGAGCACGCTTGCCTTTTTTACGATCCGTCTCATCTCGTCCCCCACACTGATCCTAGTTATTTTTACCAAATCTTCTTATTATCCTAACATATGAAAGTCTTTCTCTTACAGATAAAAACTACGTTAAATCGGTTCAGTTACATGATGCTGCTGGGAATCCCTATCAGTCCTAATGATTTAGGCATATTCATAAACTTTACTCTTTATCGTTGGTTTGATTATCAAGGGAGAATTGGATTTCCGAACACACAACACCCCGGGCTAAGACATATTTAAAAATGTCTTAGCCCGGGGTGTGTTCAGGGAGAGCTTTCCCAATGAGGTTTTTATTTACTGAATAATGCTTTCCTTGTATTAGGTCCCACGATACCATCCACCACTAATCCTTTTGACTTTTGAAAATTCTTCACCGATTTTAACGTCTGCGGGCCAAAGGATCCATCCGCAGTAATCGCGAGCTTTCTCTGCAGGATTTTTACTGAATCCCCTTTACTGCCATACCTCAGGGTCTCGTTAAAGGTTTCATATCCCGCGACTACTTTGGCGGATTTCCCAACTCCATATTTTTGCGCTAACGCCGTAAATGAAGATGATGTGCTTGTAATATAAACTGGAATATTCTTATCAGCCCGGTCGTACAACCAGATGACGTCCTTATTATACATTCGGATACAGCCACTGGACGCGTAGGTTCCAATTGAGGATGAATTATTTGTGCCATGCACTCCATAAACATTTCCAGAGGTATGTCCCCAGTCTCCCGGAACTTTTATCCCGAGCCACCTTGCGCCTAATGGGTTCCGTGGATCGCCACCTGGTATATTCTCTTTATACCACGGCCTGTTTTTTACCTTATTAACCAGATAAAATTTCCCTTCCGGTGTTAAACTCTTCGTCCGTCCTGTTGCCACAGGAAATACTTTCTGAAGATTACCTTTTTCATAAAAAGCCAGTTGGTTGGTACTTTTGTTAATAATAATGGCTTCGTTCTGTGCCGCTTCAGCCGGCTTTCCCATCAACCCTAAACTTATTCCCAAGATCCCCAGTGCAAACGCAATTTTCCTTAGCTTCATTCTCTCTCCTCCATTAATTCCCTTAGTGTACTTGGAAATATTATACTCCCGGGGATTGGGAATTTAATGTCGAAAGCGGCCGTCGAAATATAGAAATTTCCGAATAGATCTGAGAATTCTATCTTTCTATAAAAGTATTGGACCAGTTTAATAGGAAGCTGGTCGAATTTTGGGTCTAGGCACCTCGTTTAAATTAACAATATCATTTAACTTCAAATCATCTGCATTAAGTTCAGCATAAAATGGTAGTCCAAAGGTATTCCATATATTAAAAACCTCCACGTTATTTAATACACATTTTTTGCATCCGTTTACAAATGTTTACATGGTGAAGGGAAAAGGTATTTTCCTTACATATGCAAAAAATAAAGAATAAAAGGAGAATGGTATGAATATCCAAAAACGCCAGCTGGGCGGCCAGCCGAAACAGACACAAGCGAAACAGCCGGGAATCGAGTCTGAGATGGATCCACTTCCTGTCCAGCCGCTTGATTATAAAGGAGCCGAAAAATTGAAGGGGCAGGTATCTCTAATCACAGGAGGAGACAGTGGAATTGGGCGTGCAGTAGCTCTTGCTTATGCGAAAGAAGGAGCTGACATTGCCATAAACTTTGTTAGTGGTGAAGAAAGTGATGCAGAGCAGACGAAGGAATGGATTGAACAGGAAGGGGCAGATTGTCTATTTGTCCCGGGAGATATTACAGAAGAAGACACGTGTAAACAGTTAATTGAGAAGACAGTTGACCACTTTGGAAAACTTGATATTCTCGTCAATAATTCAGCCGTTCAGTACCCAACCGATGACCTGCAGGACATTTCGTACGAGCAATGGGATAAGACATTTAAAACGAATATTTACGCTATTTTTCATTTAACAAAATTTGCACTGCCGTATCTAAAAGAAGGAAATTCCATTATCAATACGACTTCAGTAAATCCTTATAAAGGGAATCCCGAGCTGATTGATTATACAGCAACAAAAGGTGCGATCGTTGGTTTCACCCGAAGCATGGCTGCTAACCTCGTCGAACAAGGTATCCGCGTCAATATGGTAGCTCCTGGTCCGATCTGGACGCCGCTCATTCCATCGACTTTTGATGAAGAAAAGGTCGGCAAATTCGGAACAGATACACCAATGAACCGTCCAGGCCAGCCTTCTGAACTTGTAGGACCCTATGTCCTTCTAGCCTCTAAAGAAGGGTCCTACATGACTGGCCAGTGTATTCATGTAAACGGCGGTCAAATTATGACTTCATAAGAAAGGAGGCTGACTTCAATGAGTTTACAAAGCTTATCAAAACGAGAAGTTCAGCGGAAAACAAATGAGTATTTTCAAATGGCCGATATAATCTTAAGTGATGAAGAAATCCAATCCATTCAGGTGAATGATTTCGGGATTAACCGTCTGGACGAGATTGGCCTTCAGCTGTTTGTATATATAAATACAGACCGCTACTGCGCCAAAGAGTGGGTACTGTTCCCACGCCAGACGTGTCCGGAGCACCACCACCCGCCCGTCACAGAAGGAGACCCTGGCAAAGAGGAAACCTTTCGCGTGAAGTTCGGGAGTGTCTACCTTTATGTAGAGGGCGAGCCTACGGAACATCCCAAAACTGAACCTCCAAAAGGAGAGAAAGAGCATTTTACCGCAGCTCACGAAGTCATTCTTAAGGCAGGCGATCAATATACCATCCCGCCGAATACCAAACACTGGTTTCAAGCCGGGGAAGCCGGAGCGGTAACTGCAGAATACTCTTCACCAAGTACAGATGAGCACGATATTTTTACCCATCCGGATATTTAAAGAAAAGCAGAGCCATGGTGGTTCTGCTTTTTTACTTACATTATAGATGATTAACGCGGATTCCTTCCCGAGCCAATCATTACAAAGCTCTGAATAAGAAGGAAAAAGTACCTTCCCGTTTGTAGCCGTGACTTTTGAATAGCGACGATAACTAAAATTCAACGAAGATTTACTTTCCCAGTTATCGGAATTCTCTTTTTTAAAAAATGCTCGCACTCAACCCTCATCAGCTACTTCAAAGGCCTGTGACTATCCAAATAATTAATAAAGCAAATATTATAGCACCTCCTGTATGAACCCAATTCCCCTTAGGTCTCCCTTCTGCATTTGCATAATCCTTAAGAATAATAGCTCCCCATCCTCCAGCAATTAATAGAAAAATAATCACCGGCATAACTACTTCACTCATTGGAATCCTCCTTCGACTATAAGTTTATAACTGAACCAATATAAGTAAAAAAGCGATTATCTAAAGTAGATAATCACCTTCAATGGGTTAAGAATCGATATCATTTCCAGGTTGTCAAATACTTTTCCAGAGTATGATTCATGATCAAGCGATACCCCATTATCTATAAAGTCCAACCTGAGTCAGCTTCGTCCTTAAAGTAAGATTTTCAATCAATGACTCTGCATTAAGTTTGCAACCTTGGCAAACAACCCGCTTAGTCCGAGATAAATGTGATAAAAGCTTAGCCCGCAAATTGCCCCAATTGCAACAGTTCTTAGAAAATCTATTATTGAAGTAGATGATTTAAATCCCTCTACCGTAAAATCTTCAAAGATAATGGAGTAAATAGGCGGGAAAAACATAAGCAATCCCCAAATCACAGCCCCACTCAACAAATACACGAGAAAATTAGTCAGGTAGCGGTTTCTCCATTGAACCCATAAGTACATAATCTTAACAATTATCCCGCTCCCCACAAAAATTACAAAAGCAACTAAAAATACTAGCAACGTATATCCTGCGCTGCCTCGCGAATAAAAATAAAGACTGACGACTAATGCAGCCAACATACTTGTTGCGATTTGGATTATTCCTTCTTTCAACTTATCCAATGCTATTCCCCCTTACTTTGTAAAACCGTTATAGCGCTGGTGATAAGTCATATGAAGAAAGATAGAAATGGAACCTGCTTTAAAGATATGATTAGCTTTAAAGAGTTTCTGAAAAAAGACCTTAAGTAGTAATTGGAACTTTCATTCGGTGGCATTACGAAAAAGCACCTCGGTCATGAGTTTTTTTGGCTTGATTATTATCTGCTTACTAAACCGGTTATTCCGAGAGCAAAAAGAGCTACAATGATGAGCAAGATGATCACTACTACCCAAATTATAGTTTTAACCAAGTCACTTTGCATTTGTTAACCCACCTCCTTAACACAGACATCCTCATCACCGGAAACTTTATGTAATACGAACTGGCCCGGGATCCGCTAAGCCCCGGCACCTCTCCTTCTTTATTACCATCTTTCAGATAGGTAATAAACCTGCATTTGTAATTTTTTACAAATAGCGGATATGCAGGTTTGACCGGCATTCCGAAAGTTTGAAGCGATGGTCCCTTCTCCCGCGGCTTCACATCCGCATCGTGCAGGACACTTAAGGGAGCCTGTCCGTCCAGCTCAAGCGAAACTTTTTTTCATGATCTGCGCTTTGTTTCATTAAACAGCTTGCCGACTTCGGTGAAACCGGTAAAGGTAAGCTTGCGAACGTCTTTACTGTTATGAACCGTTTCGCTAAATGCTTCGTTTGGAGTAACCACCATATTGACAACGCCCTGCGGGGTTCCTAAGGAATGGCTAGGATTTATGAATCCTTCAAACCCTATTACAAGCCTAAGGTACGCTGAAAAATGGTCATGCATGGAAAGTAAGTAATGTAAAAAAAGCAGAGACTCAGTTAAGTGAATCTCTGCTTTGGCTTATCAATTTTTTATATCTATTTTACTTAATGAAAATAGTTCGCACATTAAGGATATTAATCTATACGTTATCAATAACTACTTCATATAATAATCTATCCTGAACTTAGGAGGTGTATGAATTAGCTAAAGTTAATTCGAGCCGTTTCCATAGTGGTGACACCACCGGCACCACGTTTATTGGAGAAGAAGGAGCAGGTATTTTTAATCGGTAGATTTAGCGACATTGGCAATATCGAGAAAGGACTGCAATCTCGAGAACAGCCCATTCAAATAAATAATAAAGGAAAATCGTTTTAGATAGAGCTTCAAGGAAAATTAACGGTTTTAAAACGGAAAAATAATGTAGGGGAGAGCCAACACCTTCAAATTATATAAAAGCCAGGGGGTCACTGGAGAAGTGATCCCTTTACTAATGTTGACTCCTATTTGAAATGCATTTCTTGGATTAGGTAGATTAAATAGCTGATGACAATGAAAAAAATAAAACAAGCGGGGATTTGGCTCCTCGACTTCACGGTTAATAGTTATGGACAGGTCGTACATTAAAAAAGCCAACACACTCCTTTTCAGATGTGCCGGCTGCTTGTACAGTCTACCTAAAAAACTGGTTAAGCTTGTCCATCATCGTTTCCGGATCCGTCGACGTTTCGTGGAACGCAACATGGCCGTCAGGACGAATAACTAAAGTATGGCCTTTGTCCATCCCGAGCTCCTTTTTCAAGTCCCGATGGACATCGTAAATAATTGGAAGTTCGTCCCCGTCGGTTCTAATGGTACCTCCCTTCGCAACAAGGAAAATTTTTAAGAGATTCTGGTATTTTTCTTTAACCTTTTCAGAAAAGGAGTAGGCGTAATCGATTAAATCCTGATTTTGAGCGTCGATATAAATAAAGCAGAGGTATCCATGTTTTTCGATAAGAGGGTACAGTCTCTCGTCATTCGTTCCATCAAAGAATAACAAGTGATCCGGAACTCGTTTGCCTGCTTGAAGGGCTCCTCTTTTAAGGGATGAATTCCGCAGCTTCTTATTTCTCTCCGTCTTGTTGTATTCGTTCTCTACATGGGATAAGCGATTAGCTATGATCCCTTCTATCCAGCTCTGTGTTAATGCTGCTTTCCCTGTCCAGTTACGGATTTCACCTCCGATTCCTACTAAATTAATGACCTTGAGCATGGCGGAAGTTTCCTTCAGAATCTCCTTTCCGATTGGAGACCGCTCTTCGTGATAGCTGTTAAGAAAGGCGTCATCAGCAAACCCTTTTAATACAGCGTCAAGCTTCCAGCCGAGGTTCGCTGCGTCCTGCAGACCGAGATTCATCCCCTGCCCGCCCAACGGGTTATGGATGTGTGCCGCATCTCCTATAAAGAATACGCGTCCGGACCGATAATTGGGAACCTGTCGATGAGCCGTACCGAAGTAGGTGAGCCATGTTGGATTCTCTACTTCATAAGACAATTTAAGAATCGTGTTCATACTTTCCTGCAGTTCTTTTAAAGAGAGATCGTCCTGATGGGGAAGCCCCTGCTTGGCCCGACCCATACCAACCACACGATAACTGCCATCACCATAAGGGAAAAAAGCGACGGCGCCACGGTCGTTAAGGGTCATATCAATGTATATCTCGTTAAGGTCAGGAATATCTACATCCCCAAGGAAAAATGTTAATCCTTCATCTTCACCAATAAAATCTACACCCAGGTCTTCACGCACTTTACTATGGGCACCATCACAGGCGATTAAGTATTTGGAGAAGTACTTTTTCAGCTCACCCTCATGCACAGCACTTACATAAACGCCCCGATCGGACTGGATCACTTCTACAACTTCATGCTCCCGCTCGACTTTACCGCCTGAAGTTTGTAAATGATCTTCTAATATCGTTTCTGTCTGACTTTGAGGGATAATGAACAGATAAGGATACCTGCTTTTTATATGATAAAGTTCAACCAGCGATGGTTTCTCTCCACCCAAGTGAAGCTTAGCCCCGGGGCCAGGATATCCCTTTTTCAAAAAGGATTTATGAATACCCAAAAGTTCAAACATTTCAATCGTTCTTGCCTGGATGCCGAGCGCTTTCGAAAGTTCTGACGGTCCCGCCCTCTTCTCTAAACAGATGAAATCTACATCTCTTTTCTGCAGTTCATTAGCTGCCATAAGCCCTGATGGACCAGCTCCAATAATAAGCACATCTGTTTCAATAACGGAAGTCATAGACAGCGCTCCTTTCCTCCATTTATATGGGTTTATATAAATAATCATTGCGGCCAATTGAACCTGCACTGTTACCCCAGTGCAAGCTTCCGCGTTTCCGATCATAATTAACTAGTAAACATGTCATAGTACGATACCCGTAATCTATTTCCTCATGCACGATACGACACATTCCAGCACATACCACATTTATACATTTATAATAAATAATCAGCCTTGCTAATGTAAAAGAACCCCTTTTAACCATGAATGGTAAGAGAGGTTCTCAGAAGCCTATGTATAGGTCTTTTCAGCATTATTCCATATAGTTTATTCGGATGATCTGTCATCGAGGATTGTAATTTTCCTATTACCACTGATTAAACTTCTTAAGCGCGGATCCACCTTTCTTGCTCTCCATATAATCTGAGAAAAGTTTGCAGGAGCGAATTTGTAGTGGTCGATCAAATATTGCTCAAATGCCTCATGATCCACCTGATTGTTATGTTCTTTTGCATAATTAATTAATATACGGGTCAATTCTTTATAACTCATACTCTTATCTGAATCCTTTGAAAAGGCTTCAGAGTTCGTGGATAGAATATAATCATGCTTGGTAGGTTCTTTCGAATGTTCTTCTTTATAATGATTCGTAGTCTTTTCTATTAAAAGATCGGCAGGAATATTCGCGCCGTATCGCTTTAAATCTTCATCCGTTTCGGCAAGTGTCTTTAAAATAGCGGAAGTATCGGGATCCTCATTTCTCTCTTCCAGATGTTCCAGGCGTCGAATTAAATCCTGCTGTTCATCTGTAAGCTTTTCGATCATTTCCCTTAGATGTTTTTTTTCTTCCAGTATATTCTCTAAACGCATAGCTATCGCTTGTTTTAATGTAAACATGCGCCGGGCCTCCTTTAAACGTACCACTTATAGAATCATGATAGCATATGAAAAAGGAAGGATATTCTAATATATCTCAGATATCATAAAATTGATAAAAAAGTTGCTGTTATTGGTTTTCTTTTCCCTTATTTCTGATTGTTAAAAACAGGATTTCCCGGTCGAACCACGTGTAGTTCTGCCCAGTAAAGTAAAAGACGGGGTACAGAAGTCGCGAAATTATCTGGCCGGATTGTAGAGATGTTTTTCCAGAAGGCTGTGTTAGCTTTTAATGTTGGAGATATTTCTTTTTGAACTAACTTCCCCAATTGTTTAAGAATTGAAATCAAGATAATCTGAAGAATGTTCATATGCGGCGTGCGTATCTGATCTTTTTGGACAGTACATATATATTTTGTAAAATATTCCAATAAGCAATATATTAAACCTAAGAACTTATTTTAGGAGGGACTGCATGAAGGATCTGGATGGAGCGCTTACTATACTTCTTTTTATTTTTTTGGCTCTGTTAAAGTTTAGTGTTGATATTACTACAAAAAAGGAACTTCCAATAATATGGAAGTTCCTTTTTTTTATATTTGGCTTATTCAACTAAAGCCCCCTATTCTGGAACACTCGAAATCAAGATAATCTTACTAAAATGCGCTCAGCCTTTAAAAGAGTTGATAAAGTTTACTTTCGTTAATCTTTACTTACAAAGTGAGTGGCCTTTCATAAACTATTGCATACCTTTCAATTTGTTCACATAATATTATGGGACAACTTAGAATCTCCAACTGAAAGGGGAAATCATCTTGATCAGAGAATTGAAATTTTTAGTGAATCGTAGAATTATCTTCACATTAGGAGCATTTATCCTTCTTTACTTGAGTGTCACTTTGTTCAGAGCGCCTAATTTCACATTATTTGAACCGTTTGACTTTTTCACTCTCCATCTTGAAGGTCTTTTGCCAGCATTATTTCCATTACTTATTACAGCTTTATACCTTACTCCTTCTGTGAAAAAACGAATCCTTAATAATGAGTTACCTATTAAAAACCGTCTATTATTAAATTCATATTTTTTCTTTTTACTTTCATTTTCATTCATTTTCTTGCCTTTTCTTTTTGCTTTTTACATTGAGCCTCTCTTAGGTTTTGTAGATTATACTGTTATGAAAACCTTTGAAAGGGACAGTCACACTTTTAGTCAGTTAATGAATTATGGAACAATTACTTATGGAGTCGTATATTCTAGTTGGGTTGCTATTAATACAGTTATTTATGCTTCGCTGTCGCTACTTTTACTAATGAAAATTAACAAGATCTTAGCTTTCTCCCTGCCTTTTCTTATTTATTGGGGAGCACACATCATTACAGCAAACCTATCATTAGAAGTTTTCTCACCGATCTATAGTGTTTTTCCATTTATCATTACACAGCAGCCTATATGGACGGCATTCATTCCTTTTGCTGGTTTGATCATTATCATTTTAAGCCTCACCTTACTTATTCCTTACACAAGAAAAATCACTTTTGCTAAATTTCAATAATGAGTTTGCAGACGTTTTCCCTAGCGGGAGACGTCTTTCTTTATGTGCGCTTGCAGAAGAATGTTCTCGTAAAGTTGCTTATTGAAGAAAAGCCCCCTTTTCATCAATACTCGAATTCGAGACTTTTTACTATTCAACCACTTCCAATTTCCAAGAGATACATGAATATTATAGGTAGTATAAACACAGTTAGGTGAATAAATAAGCAAGGAACATTTATTAATTTATCTTTTCTACTTTGCGCCGTATAAATTTCCCTCGAAGCTAGTATTATACCTGCCAATGAAAAAGTCGCTATAATTGGAACTAGAATTAGTGCAAGCCCCGTATTCCCCGCGGAAAAGAAAATCGCTACGGAAATACTAGCAATTAAGATTAAAGCAGTTAAAATTAATGAATACTTTGTTGGTTTTCTCAAAAATTCCCCTCCTTTATATATGAATTTAAAAAAAAGCTTCAGCACCCCTTTGTATAAATTACGAACACTCACCTTTAAAGTTTCAAAAATTATCCATTTACACTTACTATCTCTAAAATGAATCCTCAACTAACCTGCTCGTTTAGTAAAAAGGCGATTGCTCATATTGAACAATCGCCCCCTTTTCTATAAGACTCGAATTCAAGGTATTCTAAACATATACTGACTTGGCCAGCCTCCAATTTCATAATAACCGGCTACCCTTTACACTTACTGGCCTCGTTATTATCTCTTTTATGTTGGATTGGGAACCTCAAAATAGTAAGCTACTGAATAAATGATTTTTGTATTGTCGCTGTCGTTGCTTCTCCAATTAAAATTCACTATATAAGTGATTTCCTCTCCCTTATCACCAGTGACTTCAATAACATTCTTATCTGCTGTTTCTTGAATTCCGGTGGCGCCTTGTTGCTGATGATACAGAATTTGATCTGGCCAAGGGAAAGTATTTGGAATCCTAATCTCTATTTGATCGCCTATGCTAGCATCAATTTTCTTTGGTTTTATTTCTTGCTTTATCTTATTTAATGGCAAATCATTACCCTCAGAACATTCAGCAGAAGTCTTACACTTCAGTTTATATTTCGCCTCATAAGCTTTATTGTTATAAATAAATTGCACTTTATCAAGTTGATCTACATCTATTTTGTCTGCTATTTGATTCGTACTAGCTTTATTTGAGTTTTGAGACTCCTCCTTATTAGAACTCCCTAGTGGAGAACAAGCCCCTAAAACAATTGTAACTAGCATAATGAAAATTAATTGCTTCATTCTTAGTCTCCTTCTTTGGTAGATATAATAATAATTTATAATTAATTGGGTGGTAAAAGGCTGCGGCAACATAATCATACGAAAAACGCGAAAAAGCCAGCTAAAGATGCTGACTTTAGGAATCGGTAATTCAGATAAAGCCCCCAATAACGAAAGACTTGAATTCAAGATAAATTAAGGAATCACTTCTGGGAGTTTTATATGTCTCTCAAATTGCTGATGGTGTCATTTTGTTCATCTAAGATTTTAATGTTTTTTAACTTCTCATTATCTACCCAATTGGAGAAATAGAAAATTTGATTCTTCGTAATTTCTTGCCTCTGTTTAGATCCATTTTCACCTATTGCTAGAATACTGTCACCGTTTTCAGATAAGTTTTCACTGATCTTAACTATAAGGTAATTGTTAGGCTGTTTCTTGCCTGCCGTTTGTATTGGACTATCAGAAGAATCTAACACATTTATATTGGATAAAATTCCCTCGTTGTCTTGCTTCATTAACGAATAAAAACCCCAGGAATCTACCTTTTCAAAAATAATGACCGTCTCATTATTTATGTTTTCAATAAGTGAGGGCTCAAAGTTTTGTTTGGATAGGAATTCAGTTATTTCCTTATCAGTCAAAGAGCTGTAAGTTACTTCATTATAATTAAATACCCCTTTTAATTGATTGACCATAATATATACAAGGAAAAATAGAGCGAATATCCAAAATATTTTTTTCATAGATTCACCTCTCTCAGAATAGGTTCTATGCTTTTTCAACTAAAGCCCCCGTTTCAGGAACACTCGATTTAGAGATTATTTCTTCTCTATATATGGTTCCAGTTCATTTATCAACTCTTGAGTCTCCTCCATAAGTTCAGGATATTGAACAAAAACATTTATTAATACCACCATATAAATACCTATAGCTAAAATCAGAAAAAACTTTTCCCAAAAAGGGCTTAAAACAGATTCATTTTCTTTAATGTTAAATTTTTTCGATATTGCCCTGGAACAAGGGAAATAAAATATGGATAAGATTAGAGAAATAATAAATGCAAAGTTCTTCTTAAATTGACTTTCCTTTATCTGCAAATATGTAAGCTCACTAAGGGTTCCTTCCACAGAACCTTCATTGACATAGTGTTGGTTAATTATGTTACCTCTCCAATTATATTTTTCAATCAAGGTTACTTGTTCATCTACTTCTTTAACATTAACACCAAAAGGTACATTATAATCCCCTAACGATAGAATGTTAAATACAATAAAGATGCCTAAAAAGAATAATAGATATAATATTTTGTGCATTCTCCATCCCCTCTCTAGAAATTAGTATTAATAATCTACGGTTCAATTCTGTTTATAGTCGTTAATCTACGTACGAATTAGTACTATTAAACGTTTCAAACATCATATTATCTCGAAACTGAGTCTTCAACTAACCTGCCCTATACTTGAAGACTCAGTTTCGAGATAACTATCTGTCTTTCAATAAATTTCATCCAACGATGGGGATGACGAGTTCAGTAAGATGCGATAGTCCAACCCTTTTCCGATGGATTCAATCTCTGATTAGTTTAAGCAAATCGAATGCTCTTACATCCATCACCAATCTTATTTGAGGACTTGATTACGGAACTTACAATTGAATTGTACAAATATTAATAAATAACTTTAACAGAGTCTCCCAGAAAAAAGACAAGCTGCCCGTTTCCAAAGACAGCTTGTCTATCATACTATTCTCTATGACGTTTATTCGCGATACACTCGCGCTTCATAAGGCTTCAGCTGAAGATTTCCCCCCTCTTCTTGCTCGGAAGGATAATTGCCGATCAGCCGCTCGGCCTGTTCCACTGGAAAGGATTCGCTTACGGAGTAATCAATCGCTTCATTGGTAAAGTTCGCTACGATCAATGCTTTTTCTCCATCCAGCTCTCTTGTATAAGCATAGACCTGCTCGTCTTCAGGGTCGAGAAGCTGGTACGATCCATAAATAAGTACATCATGGCTCTTTCTCACCTGGATGAGCTCTTTATAGTAATTGAGTATAGACTCTTCGTCTTCCTGCTGCTGCTCAACGTTGATCGACGTATAATTTGGATTCACTTTGATCCATGGTTCTGCGTCTGAAAATCCGGCGTAGTTTTCATCGCTCCACTGCATCGGGGTACGCGCATTGTCTCTTCCTTTTACAAAGATGGAATGCATGATTTCCTGCTTGTCTTTCCCCTTTTCGGTAACCTGCTCGTTATACCAGTTGTGAATCTCGACATCTCGATAGTCCTCGATCGTATCAAATTGGACGTTGGTCATTCCGATTTCCTGCCCCTGGTAAATGTACGGAGTACCCTGCATCAACTGGTAGAAGGTCGCAAGCATCTTAGCGGACTCCTGATGATACTCCTCCGCATCGCCAAACCTGGAAACGGAACGGGGCTGGTCGTGATTTTCCAAATACAGGCTGTTCCATCCCTTTCCATTCAAACTGGTTTGCCAATCCGTCATAATTTCTTTCATTCTGGAAAGCTTCCATGGTTTGACCGACCATTTTCCTTCCTGGCTTCCCGGATCGCCGTCGATTTCCATATGATCGAATTGAAAAACCATACTCAGGACACCTGATTCCTCGTCGGTGAACGCAGCTCCATCTTCAGGCTTCACCATCGGGGTTTCCCCTACGGTCATCACATCATAATGATTGAGCGCCTGTTCATTCATTTCGTTCATAAACTCCATAAAACGAGGACCATTGACGAAGTGCTCGCCTCCCCATTGATACTTGTTATCTTCATTGGTAACTTCCGCATCCGGGAGACCCGGAGTTTTCGAGATTAAATTGATCACATCCATACGGAATCCATCGATGCCTTTATCCATCCAGAAGTTCATCATGTCGTACACTTCCTGCCTGACCTGTTCATTCTCCCAGTTTAAATCCGGCTGTTTGTCTGTAAAAAGGTGCAGATAGTATTGACCGGTGGCCTCGTCGTAATCCCAGGCAGACCCGCTGAAGAAGGATACCCAGTTATTTGGTTCGGCACCATTTTTTCCATCACGCCAAATATAGTAATCGCGATAGGGGTTGTCTTTAGACTTACGGGACTCTTGAAACCACGCATGTTCATCAGATGAATGATTGACCACCAGGTCCATCACCAGCCTCATCTCCCGTTTATGAATCTCCTCGAGCATATTCTCCCAATCTTCCATCGTCCCGAACTCTTGCATAATGGCTCGATAATTGCTGATATCATAGCCATTATCGTCGTTAGGAGATTGATAGACGGGAGACAGCCATAGAATATCCACGCCTAAATCTTTTAAATAATCCAGTTTCTGTGTAATTCCACGCAAGTCTCCAATGCCATCCCCGTTCGAATCATTAAAGCTTCTGGGATATACTTGATAGACCACGCCTTCTTTCCACCATTTTCTTTCCATTTGATCGACCTCCTATGAATGTATCAATTTTTAATCAGAATCTCTTATCCTTTTACAGATCCAGAGGTGAGTCCAGCTACAATCCGTCTCTGGAAAATCAGCACGATAATGACAATTGGAATCGTCACCAGAACGGTTGCCGCCGTTATATCTCCCCATGGAACGGAATATTGACTCTGGTATAGCGAGATGCCCACAGGCACTGTTTTCATCGCATCCTGTGTATTAATCGTGAGAGCAAATAAGTACTCATTCCAGGCGGCAATAAACACCAGGATGGCTGTCGTAAATACGCCGGGAGCGGCTAACGGTAAAATAATTTTTCTAAACGTCTGAAACGGAGTCGCCCCGTCCAGTTTCGCTGATTCTTCTAGCGAATAAGGAATGTTCTGAAAGAATGTCGCGAGAATCCAGATCGCAAGCGGAAGGCTGATGGTAATGTAAGGAATCACCAGCCCCGGGTATGTGTTCCGCAGCCCAAAGTCCGTCACAAAGTCATAGATGGGCGAAATAATCGCAATGGGCGGGAACATGGATGATGCGAGCACCACCCCAAGAATCACACTCTTAAACCGGATGGG
The DNA here is from genome assembly GCF_052246795.1 of Halobacillus sp. K22. NCBI lineage: Bacteria > Bacillati > Bacillota > Bacilli > Caryophanales > Bacillaceae > Halobacillus > Halobacillus sp. K22. Next base: position 78,256 of record NZ_JBQQCN010000008.1, read on the forward strand.
CAGACGCGTGACGGCATAAGCTGTAAAAGCAGCACAGCCTATAGCTAACACCGTTGTTGCCCCGGAGACGATAAAGCTGTTCAGCATATAACGAAGCAGCGGACGTGTCGTTAAAGCAGATTCATACGATTGAAAAGAAATACCAGATCCGAACCACGCAAAAGGTGCTCCGAATATATCCCCGAGGGGCTTAATCGATGTCAAGAATATCCATAGAAATGGAAACATGACAAGAAAGACAAAGACTATTAAAAATAGGTAAAACCACGGTCCTGCTTTTCGCTGCATAATGCTCCTCCTAACTGGGTAAGTTTAGTATCTTAACCTTTTTGTTTTCCTGCCATAAGATCAGAACCGATAAACCGGATAAATAATGTACTGATAATCGCTACACAGATAAAGACAATTACGGAGAGAGCGGATCCTGCTCCGAAGTTCTGCTGTGCGAATAAAACTTTGTAGGCGTACACGGAAACAGCCTCTGTCGCATTGGCTGGTCCTCCTCCCGTTAATACGTAAATCAAATCAAATACACGGAAGGCATCCAGTGTTCTGAATAAAAGCGCCACGAGAATGGTAGAACGGAGCATTGGAAGGGTGATCTTGTAAAACCGGTTCCAGGCATTGGCTCCATCCACTTCCGCAGATTCATATAACTGATTAGGAATGGTCTGCAAACCTGCCAGTAACAGCAGCGCCATGTAAGGTGTGGTTTTCCACACGTCTGTGAAGATAATGGAGAAGATCGCTCCTGCACTCGTCGTCAGCAGCTGACCGGCATCCTGAATGATTCCGAGCTGCTCGAAATAGTGGGCAATGACTCCCGATTGACCATCATAGAGGAATTTCCAAATCATCGCAGACACGGCCGTTGGGATCGCCCATGGGACAAGCACCGATGCCCGGACGGCTCCTCTCCCGATAAACGCACGGTTGATTAGAAGCGCAATGGCCAGTCCTAATATCAGCTCAAAAAATACAGAAACGACGGTAAATAACGTGGTTACACCAATGGATGACCATAGTCTAGGTTCTTGAAGGTACTGAGCGTAATTCCCAAAGCCGACAAAGTTCTCCTTCATAAAACTTGAGTCCATTAGTTTCATTTGACCGGATAAGTCGCTTAGCCTGGTCGCCATCTCACCGTCCTGGTCACTTGACAGCGAAGCCAGCGTCTCCGACCGTTCGGTTAAGTAAGCAGAATAATCTTCCTTAAAGGATTCATCTATGGATACGTATTTCAGTGATTGATCCTTTACGGCATAATGCGATCGAACCGTTTCCAGCACTTCATTAAACTTCTCTTCATGATCGCCCTCTGCAAGGAATGTACGGTGCCGTTCATTAATTCCCTGCTGAATATTTTCTACTTCACTAGTTACTTCTTCCGTACTTGAATCCGCAAGAATTTCTTCTATGGTCTTGTTTACGAAATCGTAGTTATCCGCGTACCGCTCCATGTTAATCTCACTCCCGAGTGTACGCTGGGATAAGGAAGGGTCATTGAGACGGTAATCAAATAAGCTGTTCCAAAACGACAACATGATCGGCCACAATACTATGACAGCGATAAGTATTAAGGAAGGCGCTACCATCGCATACCCGAGCTGCTTCTCGCTAAGCGAGAATCGACGCTTACTCATTTTTCATCCTCCTTCTCGCTTTTATTCGTTAACAACGCTTTCTATCTCTCTTTGCAGATTCTGCGCCGCTTGTTCTGGCGAGACATCTCCAGCCAGGGCTTTAGAAATTTCAATTTGAATAATGTCGGTGATTTTCGGATAATTCGGTGTCACCGGGCGAGGCACAGCATTCTGTAATGTCTCTACAAATGCCTCATTTGCAAATACTGGAGAAGCTTCTTTTACTGCTTCATCATCATAAAGAGACTTAATGGTCGGAGCTACCCCTCCCGCGGTCGCGCTAATTTTCTGACCTTCTTCACTCGTCATGAACTTAACAAATTCCCAGGCAGCTTCTGGATGTTCAGTATACTTGTTGATCATCGTAACCCAGCCGCCAAGCGTAGATGCTGACTGTTCATCGCCTTTTGGCAGTAAAGAGAACCCGACATCTCCCGCAACGTCTGATTTTTCCTCATTAGCAGAAGAGGCTTGCAAATAAGGCCAGTTCCGGGCGAAAACTGTATTTCCTTGTATAAAGGCTGTTTCCGTTTCCAGTTCAGTAAAGTTTAATATGTTATTCGGCACGTAGTTGGACTGGGCGATTTCCGTCATTTTACGAATTCCTTCAATCGCTTCCGGGCTATCGACCACCACTTCTCCTACATCATTAATGACTTCACCGCCATAGGCATGGATGAACTCAATCGCGTTCACGACAATCCCTTCATACTGGTTTGCCTGCATCACATAACCAAAGTTGGTCCCCGCTTCTCCCTGGAGATTACCAGCCATGTCACTCAGTTCATCCCATGTCTCCGGTGGCTCGTCTACAATATCGTCCCGGTAAAACAATAAGCCGGCATCGGTAAATTTAGGAATCGCCCACGTCCGGCCATTAAACGTAACGGAATCAACAGTTCCTTCAAAATACTTGTTCATATCGAAGTTATCTTCTTCGATAAACCGGTCTAACCCCATCACATAACCAGCTTGAGCGAATTCCGCTGGCCATACAACGTCCGCATCAAAAACATCAATTTCTGCACTTCGCCCACTTAATGTGGTCACATACTGGTCGTGCTGCTGACCACTGTCTGATGGCATTTCCCGGTATTTGATGTTAATGTTCGGATGCTCTTCTTCAAAAGCTTCGATCAACTTTTCGTTTCCTTCCGTTGTATCGACACCTCTCGCATAAACAAGGGTGACTTCATCACTGTCTCCAGCTGATTCGTCCGAGCTGCACCCTGCCACAAGCAGGAGACTCACCATGATTCCCGATAATAGCCCCTGCCTTATTGGTCTTATTTTCATCATGCTCCCTCCTTTTTCGTTAAAACGAATATGTAATCGTTACCATGACACAACTGTAAATTATTTTACATTATATTTCAAATTATTCTAAATATTTCATTAGTGAAATATTTAAAACTCTTCTTTTTAGAATTGAAGGCTTTTGTCTGAATGTTATTTGAGTGGATACAAAAAATACCTGCGGGATCTATAATCCAACAGGTATTGCTTTTGTATTAGAGTTTTACTATAAAATTACTACTTTTACACTCAAATCATTAACACAAATACTTTAATCTCTTCTATCATTTTTCTACTCCTTACTAAGAAAGATTTATTCTATGGATTATCTTCATGGCTTATGAATCTGGCTGCCGTGGAAAGATAATCCACCTAGTCGAACAGAATCCACTTCAATTATCGTTGGATACAATTATGATTGGGAAAAATATTGCCCGGGTGATATTTTAATTGAATGGATTGACTCTTCATAGACTGTGAAAAAGAAACAAAATCCTTATCCACTTTAATTTCTTAATCAACTATATTACCAGGTGGATGTCTGAAAGACTTGCTTAATAATCACCTTTTTCACAGCTTAACGAGGGAATGCATAGGCTAATGAGGATATTAAAGAAAATTAAGGAGGAAAGCGGATGCATTCTCATTATTACCCTGGGCCTTACGGCTATCCGTATATACCTGTCCCTTATCAAGAGCAATCTTATTCTCGATATTCTTATCCTGACTACTTTCCGTACCATCAAAGTTATTACGACTATAGACAGCCTGTTCGAGGTCAGGCCACATGGACAGAAGGCGGAACTGTCACCCAATGCGGCATCCCCTGGTCCAATAACCAGTACATGACTGCGGCTGTAGGCAGTAATTCACCGTACCAATGCGGTCAGGCAATTAAGGTGCGTAATGTAACGAACGGCAGAGTTGTGATCGTAACTGTGGTCGACAAAGTACCGAATTATCCAGCCAATAAAATAAATCTCCATAGAAAAGCTTTTGAAGCTCTCGGTGCCAATATTGATTTAGGGATTATTAATGTAGATATTACGCCCTCCCCTGAGCTGGAAGAAGAAAAATGGGGAAAATATCTGCTCGAGATTATTCAGGCAGCCTACCCGAACTATAACGTAACGGATTATAGTAAGGTTAGTAAAAATCAGGTCAACGGCGGACAAATTAGAGAAGTCTTTAAATTTGTCATGACCTCCCCTCAGGAAACGACCAATATTCAGGGATCGGTTGTTTATAATCCGAATACAGATCGAATTAATTCCATTAATTTTAAAGAAGTATAAGCCACGAAACTATCAGCATTCAGAGAAGCAGGAACACCCCCCGCTTCTCTTTATTAATTACATTATATGGAATAAAACCCCACCTCAGATCATACATTCTTTTCCACCTCAGGTCATCCAGTATTTGGCTTTCATAACTTATTATTTTATGTTTTATATATTATTCCGACATGATATTTCAAAAATGGTTCCTATGTCGCAGGAATTTAGGGATGGAAAAATAGACCAAAGGTGGCAGACAGGGCCAAAAGTGGTATAGACGACTATATCATTTATACGGTACGCTTTTATTACATATTGAAAACGCTTTCAACAATTATCCTCTCTTTATCCTTCTTTTCAACGTACAAACAACCTATGATCTCGTACATAATCTCTGATGTTTTGCAAAAGCTGGATCTTTTACATAGCGGTCCACCTTTTTCAAATAGATAAATTTAAGGAGGAATGATGAATGAGAAAAATGGGAAAATGGATGTTCATTGTCACGCTGACCATTTGTATGCTGCTTCCGTCGATGTTTGAAAATTCAAAGGCGACGGCATCAGATGAGGGAAACAAGTCTGATTTGATCATCCTTCAAAATGTTCCGCAGTCGGATGTAAACGTAGAAGGGGACAGCTTTGACCTCAGCGCTTTAAATGTCTATGAGGACGGTTATTTCAAAAAGGTGAACGAAGGGTTGGAATGGTCCTCGGAAAATCCCAGAGTCGCAAAGGTAGATCAGAACGGGAACGTTACTTTTACAGGAAAACCGGGCCGAGCGTGGATCTCGGTTACGAACGGGGATCATACGGACCGGATTGCGGCGCACGCCAAACCGAAGCGTGATAATGGAGAAGCCTATATAAGTAAGAACCTTATTAAAGAAAAAGGTGATCGTTACAATCTGGTGGCTCACGCACTTGAAAATATGACGATGGAAGAAAAAGTCGGCCAGATGCTGATGCCGGACTTTAGAAAATGGGACGGAGAAAATGTAACGAAAATGCTGCCGGAAATTGAAGAGCAAGTGAAAAAGTATCACCTTGGCGGCGTGATTTTATTCCGTGAGAATGTCGTTACAACAGAACAAACCGCTGAACTTGTGTCCAATTATCAAACGGCCGCTGAAAAATACGGTTTACTTATGACGATTGATCAGGAAGGCGGTATCGTAACAAGACTACAATCAGGTACGGACTTTCCAGGGAACATGGCCTTAGGCGCCACACGTTCTGAGGAAATCACTCAAAATGTCGGACAAGCAATTGGTGAGGAGCTCTCTTCTCTAGGTATTAATATGAACCTGGCTCCTGTGGTAGATGTGAACAACAATCCTGATAATCCGGTCATTGGCGTACGATCCTTCAGTGGAAACCCTGAGCTTACGGCTAAAATGGGAGTAGCTTACACGAAAGGTCTGCAGGAAACGGGCGTGGCAGCAACAGCTAAACACTTCCCGGGTCACGGAGATACAGCTGTCGATTCCCATCTGGGACTGCCGGAAGTTCCACATGATAAAGAACGATTGAAAGAAGTAGAACTGTATCCTTTCCAAAAAGCAATGGATGCGGGGATTGACGCTGTAATGACAGCTCATGTCACCTTCCCGAAGATTGATGATACGAAAGTAACTTCGAAAAAAGACGGCACGGAAATTGCACTTCCTGCTACCTTATCGGAAAAAGTTCTGACCGGGCTGATGCGCAAGGAAATGGGCTTTGAAGGGGTTGTCATTACTGACGCGCTGAATATGAACGCCATTCAGGATCACTTTGGCCCTGTCGATGCGGTCATCCGTTCCATTAATGCTGGTACAGATATCGTACTGATGCCTGTCGGTCTGGAAAAAGTGGCAAATGGCATTTATGAAGCCATTGATTCTGGAGAGATTGAGATGGACACCATCAACAAATCTGTGGAGCGAATTTTGACGTTAAAATTAAATCGCGGCATTATCAAGTCAGAGAATCCAACATCTGTAGATGAGAAAATTGAAAAGGCCAAACAAGTGGTGGGAAGTGAAGCTCATAAGGAAGTGGAAGAAAAAGCGGCTGAACGTTCTACCACACTAGTGAAAAACGATAACGTCCTTCCTCTTAACTTGGACGAAGACAAAGAACTAGTGGTTATTGGAAATTCATTTAGTGAAGAATTAGCCGATCAGGTGAAACAACACCATGAGAACACCACCCTCATTAAAAGCAGCTCGGGTTCATTGACAGACGAGCAAAAAGAGCTGGTGGAAGAAGCAGATAAAGTTATTGTAGGAACCTACACGTATAATGTATCCACTCGCGCGGATGATCATCCGCAAATGCAGCTTATGCACGACGTTATGAACACAACCGATGGCGATGTGATCGGTATCGGCATCCGTAACCCATATGACATTATGGCTTATCCGGAAGTGGACGCCTTTATCGCCCAATACGGATTCAGAGCGGCAAGTTTTGAAGCCACTGCGGAGACCCTATTTGGTGAAAACGATCCATCCGGAGAGTTACCAGTTGCCATTCCAGCTCAAGATGGCGGTACCTTATACCCATTTGGTACGGGCTTAAGCTATGGAGATCATGGTGATGAAGATGAAGACGGAAATGAAGATGAGGAAGAAAATGAAGAAGAACACGATGGATCTTTCCAGCTTGGCGTGGAAGAACTTTTAGATGAAGAAAAAGCATTGATTGAAGGTAAAAAGGTTGGCTTAATCACAAATCCGACTGGTGTCGATCAGGAGTTGAACAGCATTGTTGATATCCTTCATAACGATAAGGATGTCGATTTGACGGCTCTTTACGGTCCGGAACACGGGGTGCGAGGAAGTGCACAGGCTGGTGAGTATGTAGACTTCTATACAGATGAACAAACAGGTTTACCTGTTTACAGCCTCTATGGTAAAACTCGTAAACCGACCCCTGAGATGCTTGAGGACATTGATGTATTAATGTTTGATATTCAGGATGTAGGTACACGCTTCTATACGTATATTTACACGATGGCATATGCCATGGAAGCAGCTCAGGAAAACGATATTCCGTTTATCGTATTGGATCGCCCAAATCCTATCGGCGGGGAAAAAGTCGAGGGGCCTGTACTTGATACAGATTACAAGTCCTTTGTTGGGAACTATCCGATTCCTTTGCGCCACGGGATGACCGTTGGTGAGCTTGCTAAACTTTTCAATAATGAATATGATATTGGGGCTGATTTGACGGTCGTAGAAATGGACGGATATGACCGCAGTATGGACTATAATGACACCGATATGTCATTTGTCGCTCCATCCCCTAACATGCCGACGGTTGATACAGCCTATGTTTATCCGGGAGCTGCCCTGATTGAAGGGACAAATGTCTCAGAAGGACGCGGAACGACCCGTCCATTTGAATTGATTGGCGCCCCTTTCATTAACAGTACAGAACTGGCAGAGGCGATGAATAAACTGGATTTGCCTGGCGTAAGGTTCCGAGCAGCTTCGTTCACTCCGGCATTCTCGAAGCATGCTGGTGAATTAACACACGGAGTTCAGCTGCATGTGATGGATCGCGATAAGTTCAACCCTGTAGTTACAGGTGTTCACCTCGTGAAAACCATTCATGATATGTATCCGGCGGACTTCCAGTTCCGTGAAGAAAACAGCTCTGGCATTTCATTCTTTGACTATCTGATCGGTAACGGCTGGGTCCGTGAAGGAATTGAAAATGGTCAATCCGTTTCAAGCATGCAGAAGATTTGGGAGAAAGAATTGAAAGGCTTCAAAAACATCCGAGAACAATACCTCCTCTACAAATAAAGAAATAAAAGAATAAGGATTAAAGGAATAAAATCCCACCTCAGGTCATCCAGAATCTGGATGACCTGAGGTGGGATATTTTTACATGATTATTTTGGTTGGACGGATGCTCGTTCGATGAATTCGGTGGACAGGTTATAATTTCTTTCCACACTCTCTCCCACAAGCATCTGGAAGATCATGTGGACCGCCAGTGCTCCCGCTTCGTACTTGGGCTGACGCACCGTTGTAAGCGGAGGACTGACATACGCGGATAATTGAATATCATCAAAGCCTATAATGGACACATCATCAGGAATAGAGATCTTTTTTTCATCGAACGCTTGAAGACCTCCAATGGCCATTTCATCGTTCGCATAGAAAATGGCATCAGGTAAGTTCTGTTGAGCAATCAGCATCTTCGTTGCTCGATAGCCCCCTTCTCGAGTAAACTCCCCTCCCATTTTAAAACGTGACTGAAAGGGCACATCATGATCTTTCAATGCATCGATATATCCCTTAAAACGTTCTTCGTTATCATGAGAATCGTTCGGTCCACTTACAAATCCAATAGACCGGTGGCCTTTCTGAATCAGATGCTCAGTCGCCTGATACCCGCCCTGGCGGTTATTAACCTCCACATGAATGGCATGTGGATTCTCTACATCGCGGTCCAGCACAACTATAGGAAAGTCCTCCCGGGCAGATACTTCAATCATTTCTGTAGAAATATTGGTAGCTAAAATGATCGCTCCATCTACCCGCTTCTCCCTTAAAAACTTGGCCGCTGTCGACCGATCTCCTCCGACAGAACTGCAAGCAATCAAATCATATTGATTACTTGCAGTCACTTCCTGAACTCCTTTAATCAATTCAGAAAAGTAGGGACCGGACATATCGCTTAAGATTAAGGCAATTGTATTTGTTTTCGTTCGTTTCAGATCCGAAGCAAATCCGTTCTTCTGATAGTTTAACTCTCTTGCGGCTTTCAGGACTTTATCAATCGTTGCTGAACTGACTTTCCCACTGCCATTTAAGGCATAAGAAGCCGTTGAAACAGCTACTCCTGCTCGTTTAGCCACATCTTTTATCGTAGCCATTGAAATCCTCCATCTATATGGGTTCGTTACTTCTATTGTATCAGTTTTTAAACCCTTACGTTTTACTTAAGACCGGACATGGTAAACCCTTCCACAATATACTTCTGGAAGAAAGCGAAAATAATGATGATCGGGACGACCATAAATGCGGCCCCGGCCATTTGTAAGGCAAAGTTACTGGCGTATTGCCCCTGTAATAAGGACAAGCCTACGGACAATGTGTAAAGACCTTCATCGTTTGCAATAATTAACGGCCATAGGAAACTGTTCCAACCGGCAATAAACGTCAGAATTCCTTGCACTGCAAAGATCGGTTTCGCGATAGGGACGACCAAACGGAAGAATATATAGAACTCTCCAGCCCCGTCCAGTCTCGCTGCTTCAAGTAAGTCATCCGGAATGGTCGTCATGAACTGGCGGAATAAGAAAATACTGAAAGCCACCGCTAAACCTGGAAGTACGATTCCCGTCATCGTATTGGTCAAGCCCATCGCATTAAGTAAAAGGTAAACAGGTATCATCGTCACCTGACCGGGAATCATCATGGTAGCAAGGACAATATAAAAGATCTTCTCTCGTCCCTTAAAGCTGTATTTCGCAAACCCATAACCAGCCATCGCATTAAATAGAAGTCCTAAGAATGAGAAAAGCACGATCACTAACGTGTTCCTTAAGTAGACGGCAAAATTTAAATTCGTAAACAATTCAATGTAATTTTGTATGGTTGGATTATCCGGAATAATCGCAGGAGGCATCGACAGTACCTCACTCTCCGGCTTAAACGAACTTGAAATCATCCAGATAAACGGAATCGAAACGAGGATTCCACCTACAACCATGATGAATATGACAATCGATTTTTCTAACTTACTCTTCTTTGTTGCTGCAGCCATAAGCTTCCACACTCCCCTCTTTTAATATTCCGTATCTGATTTTCTGAACTTAAATTGGACCAGCGTGACAAGGATGATCATGGCAAACAGGATAAAGGATCCGGCAGCGGCATAACCAAATTCACTGAATTGGAAGCCTTCTTTATAGATGAATAGAGCAATTGAAATCGTTCCATCTAAAGGGCCGCCGTCGGTCATGACGAACGGTTCCTCGAAGAACTGCATCCAGCCAATCAGTGTGGTCACGGTTACAAAAAAGGTAGCATAGCGAAGTAAAGGCAATGTCACATTGAACAGGACTTGAAAGCGATTGGCCCCATCCATTTCTGCTGCCTCATAATACGATTTTGGTATTCCTTGAAGAGCAGCCAGGAAGATAATCATATTAATACCGATCCCTTTCCAAACTGCTAGAAGAATTAACGATATTTTGGCAATCGTCGGGTCTTCTAACCAGGGAACGCTTTCCAAAGAAAGAACCGAAAGCAGATAGTTAAACAAACCGTATTCGGTGTTATACAGATATCCCCAAATCACTGCAACTGCGATGATGTTGGTAATCGAAGGCATGTAAAACACTGCCCTGAACGTATTAAACAGCCAGCTCGTTCCGTAGTTGAGCAGCAAAGCAATCGATAACGAACAGATAATAACAAGAGGAACACCGATGACAACGTAAAAAAGAGTATTATAAATCGATTTGAGAAACGTACTGTCTGAAAATAATTCTTTATAATTTTCAAAGCCGATAAATGTGATATTGGACCAGTCCGCAAGTCCCTTCAAGTTCATATCCGTAAAACTGATGAAAAAAGCAATCAGGATTGGAATCAAGCTGAATAAGGATAGCAGAAGAACAGCTGGTGCAATAAACATATAAGGATGTCTGTTTTTGAACTGTTTCATGGAAACCCACCTATCTGATCATAACGATTAGAAAGGATGATGGAATGATCAAGCATCCCATCATCCAGTCTGGTCTCTTCTATTCTTCAATCAATTTATTAGCTTCTTGTCTAAAGGCTTCTAGTTCCTTGTCTAAATCCGCTCCGCCTTCTGTAATTCGCTCAATCGAAGAGAGCAGCTCCTGAGCAATACGTTCGAATTGTTCCGTTTGCAGACCAGGCTTCGTATTTTCCAACTGTTTACCAAAGGTTGCATAGTTCGGATCTTCCGTCATTTTCGGTTTTTCCCATGCTTCAGTACGGGAAGGCAGCGTATTTGATTCCTCCAGCCAGTCCATCTGTGTATCTACATCTGTCATAAAGGAAATGTATTTGAGCGCTCCTTCTACGTTGTCTGCACTTTCAAAGACAGAGAGGTGTGAACCGCCCATACTTGATGTGTTGGTTTCCTTAGTAGGCATTACCGCTGTTGCCCATTTCCCTTCAAGGTCCGGCGCCTGATCATTAATGATATTGATCATCCATGGTCCACTGAAGAACATTGGTTTTGAACCAGACTTAAAAGCTTCTACAATGTCGACTCCCTCTTGAGTAGGGCTTAAACCTTCTTCAAAGTAGCTTGTATAATACTCTAAGGCTTCCTTAAATTCAGGCGAATCAAAATTCAGCTCGTTTTGATCAAGGTTTGCTTCATATCCATTCTGCCAGGCAAAAATAAATGGAGTAATCTGGTCGTTCCGGTCAATATCAAGCCCGTAGGAATCTTCTCCTCGTGCGCCTAGTTTAGTAGCTGCATCTTTCATTTCATCCCATGTCTTGGGTGCTTCTTCATAACCCGCTTCTTTCAAGAGATCTGTACGGTAGTAAATTACACGGGTGTCAACGTACCATGGAATTCCAACCACTTGATCGCCATGTTCCATAGTCGTAACTGAACCATCAAAGAAGTTTTCTTTCGCAAAGTTAGGATAGTCTCCCATGTATTCAGACAAGTCTTTAAGCGCACCGGCTTCAGCAAACTCCGGCACCCACGTTGTTCCTAATTGGACGACATCCGGTCCATTACCTGAAGCTACGGCCGTTAGTAATTTGTCGTGCGCCGTATCCCAGGGAATAGCCTGTACATCGACGGTCAAATCCGGATTGTTTTCTTCGAATGTTTTACTGAATTCCTGAAGTTTTTTACCTTCTTCCCCCATCGCCCATACGGTCACCGTATTTTCATCTCCTTCAGACGAAGAACTGTTTGAGCATCCCACAAGCACCATTGTAAGAATAAGTACAGATAACAAAGTTCCTAATTTCCATTTCACGAAACAAGCACCCCTTTGGTAAATTTTTAATTGAAACGTTTCGATAACTGCATTATAATTTAATTTGTATCCGCTTTCAATAACTTTACTGAATTTTTTTGAAAATTTATTAAATATCTATTACTTAAGGGTTTATTGGGTTGACGAATGCCTTACACCTGCTTATACTTCAATTATGTTTAAATCGAAACGTTTCACTAAACCTTAGAGGGGGACTAGAAATGACCGATGTGAATCAACTGCTTCAACAAATGACAATAGAAGAGAAAGTCGGACAGCTTGTACAGCTCGCGACTCCTTTCTTTAAAGGAGCTACAGACCGGGGCGAAATTACAGGTCCGATGGTTCAAATGAATATTAGTGAAAATGATATTCCTCTTACTGGATCCGTTCTGGGGGCTTCCGGAGCTAAAGAAACGATGAATATTCAAAAAGTACATATGGAAGAAAACCGTCTCGGCATTCCCTTATTGTTTATGTCGGACATTGTTCACGGCTTTAAAACCATCTTCCCTGTTCCGCTAGCTATTGGATGCTCATGGGACTTAGAACTTGCTGAAAAAAGTGCGTCCATCGCAGCCAAAGAAGCTGCTGCTGCAGGGGTCCATGTTACTTTTGCTCCGATGGTCGACCTGTCCCGCGAGCCGCGCTGGGGACGAGTCATGGAATCAACAGGAGAAGATCCTCACTTAAACAGCGAGTTCGCCCGCTCCTTTGTTAGAGGATTCCAGGGAGATTTAGAGAACGATGATTCCAAAGTTGCCGCCTGTGTCAAACACTTCGCTGCTTACGGCGCGCCGGAAGCCGGCCGAGATTATAATACAGTCGACATGTCCGAATGGCAGCTTCGTGAAAATTATCTCCCCGCTTATAAAGCTGCACTCGATGAAGGCTGTGAAATGGTGATGACCGCTTTCAATATTTTAAATGGAATCCCTTCCACTGGTAATGAAGCACTCATGAGAGGCATTCTGAGAGGCGAGTGGAAATTTGATGGTCCCCTCGTTTCCGACTGGGGTGCTGTAAAGGAATTGATCCCTCATGGAGTAGCAGAAGATGCGAAACAGGCAGCTGAAAAAGCGATGAAAGCCGGCGTGGATATTGAAATGATGACCGCTTGCTACACCAATCACATCCAGGAATTAATAAAAGAAGAAACATTGCAAGAATCGATCGTGGATGAAGCTGTTCTGCGGATTCTCCGGCTGAAGAAAAAACTCGGACTCTTTGAAAATCCATACCGCGGAGCCAGTGAAGCCAAAGAAACTGAAGCCATTTTAACCGATGAAAACCGGGAAGCTGCCCGGGAACTCGCAGGTAAATCCATTGTATTATTAAAAAACGACAATGTCCTGCCTCTGGATGGTCGACAGAAGACAGCCCTGATCGGACCATTCTCCACAAGTACAGATATCCTTGGGCCGTGGTCATGGGGCGGTTCTCCAGAAGATACCATTACGGTAGATAAAGGTCTTTCCAACTACCTCGACAGTGATCAATTATTTATATCAGAAGGCTGTGGCATTGAGCAAGGAACGGATGAGCAGCTGCAAGCGGCTCTGGAACAAGCGGAAAATGCGGAAGTAATTGTTGTTGCATTAGGCGAACACTCAGATATGAGCGGGGAAGCAGGCAGCCGGGCCGACATTCGGATCCCTGAAGTTCAATTGAACCTTCTAAAAAGGGTAAAAGAACTCGGTAAACCAGTAGTGGGTGTACTATTTAACGGGAGGCCTCTGGATTTAAGGGAGGTCACGGCAAACGCTGACGCCGTCATCGAAGCCTGGTATCCAGGAACTGAAGGCGGAAACGCACTGGCTGATATTCTATTTGGTATCGTCAATCCATCTGCGAAGCTCACGATGTCCATGCCTTACGCTGTCGGCCAGGTTCCGATCTATTATAATCGTTACAACACCGGCCGCCCGAAAGATGCACCCGATGCGCCGGAACGCTTTGTATCTCAGTATCTGGATATACCGAACGAACCCCTCTATCCTTTCGGTTATGGTCTCAGTTACAGTCAATTTGAGTATGGGGAACTTACTTTATCCTCCGACCAGATGACACAGGATGAACAGCTTTCCGTAACCTCTACGATAACAAATACCGGAAGCACAGCTGGTGAGGAAATCGTTCAGCTTTATATCCGCGATCTGGCTGGAGAAGTTGTACGGCCGCTTAAAGAATTGAAAGATTTCAAGAGGCTTCATCTTGAGCCGGGCGAATCACAGGAAGTCGTTTTCCACATCGAAGAAAGTCAGCTCCGGTACTATCATGCGAATATGGAGCACAAAAGTGACCGAGGAGAATTTGAAGTATTCGTAGGAACCAATAGTCGCGATAACAAAGCAAAGAAATTTCGTTTAAAGTAAGAAAAGAAGAAAAAGAAGATAAAAGAATAAAGGAATAAACTTCCACCTCAGGTCATCCAGATTCTGGATGACCTGAGGTGGAAGATTTTTATAATTAATATTTACTAGATTATGAAATTAGTTTGTAATATTTAATAAGATGATTTTATAGAAACTTTCTTTATTTTATTCACCCGCCCTCGTTCACCCTCCATATCTCAGGCTTTTATTTCCCTATAATATTTAAATCGGTTCTTAATCCTGTTATTATTTGAAATAATCCCGCTATCTATTTATTTCCATATGATAATCTCTTGTTTAACCATTCCAAACACAGGTAAAAGCCAATTGTACTATTTATATTTGAGGAGGCTAATTTCTGACTGGTGCTAATACTTCTTATGAAAAACTTAACAACACGGAATTAGTCGATTTATATTTTTTATTACTTTACAATATTTTTGACGGACATTTATCAAATGCCATGTTCCAAGAAACCAGATTGTTAGAATCCATTGCCGGGAGAAGAGGCTTTTTTCTCTCCTACTGCAGAAAGATAAATAGGCATAATAAAATAATGGTTCTGATTAAATAACAAGAAAGGCTTTTAAGTTTGGATGATTATCCGATATTAATTTATACACCTCGTGCGAGAAACAATAAACGATAGGATACCCTTGACGAATAGAAAGCTTTTCAATTTCAATTTAAAACATCTATACCCACTGGAGATACTAGCCACAGTTGTAAAGTAGTTGTAGATGATCCTCGACAAATACCCCTCCACTCCCCCTCTAAGTATTAATCGAGATACCAGAATGAGCACAAATATCACAGCACACATATTCCCATATATCCATTATTCCTTTTACAATTTCTTTAGCATCCTGGGTTTGCACGGACTTCGCAACGTGGAGGAACAGCTGGATCAGGAAAAACCAGCGCTCGATGATGGTGTCGTAGATGGGTCCTTGCTTGCGGTAAACAAATATTTAAGGGTTCCAGGTTGAGTTTCTGCCTGTAACCTTGAATATTTTAACGCCTGTATGGATATGTTTATATCAAAACTTCTTCCATTTTACTTGTCTCGCTTTCTTATAACGATCCCCTACAGCATCCCAGTTCACGACATTCCACCAATTGTCCACGTATTTCCCTCGATCATTTTCATACTGCAGGTAGTACGCATGCTCCCACACATCTAGCGGAAGCAAGGGGATCACATCCCACTGACTTAAGTTTTGATGCTTTTCCGCCTGCAATATTTCAAGCCGGTGCGATCGGGGTGCCCACACCAGAATGGTCCAGCCCGAGCCCTCTACTTTTTTTGCAGCTGCAGAAAAGTGTTCTTTGAACTTCTGAAAACTTCCAAAGCTGCTTTCAATTTCCTTTAAAAGATCCCCTCCCGGTTTTCCGCCGCCTTCTGGACTCATAATTTCCCAGAAGATCGTGTGCAAATAGTGACCCGCTCCATTAAATGCTGCTTCACGTTCCCAATGCTTAATTAAATCGTAATTATTATTTTTTCTAGCCTTCTGCATCTCAATCTCCGCTTTATTTAAACCGTCCACATAACTCTTATGATGTTTATCATGATGCAGCTGCATAATCCGTCGATCGATATACGGCTCAAGGGCTGCGTAACCATATGGAAGAGGCGGTAATTGATGGCCTCCGATCGGGACAGCATTCCCCTGCCGCTCATGACTGCCGAGACGTTTCTGGATCTTTTCTGCAAGCTCATTCAATTCGTGAGCATTATCCAAATTAAAGGATGAAGCATCCCTGTTCCATTCCTTAATGTTAGCCAGTAATTCATCTATCTCTTCCTGGAAAGATGGATCCTCATAAAATTTACGGGAAGCATCCGCTTTCGCTATATGATTCGCCCACGTGTCCATTTCACGGAGATATTTGATCAGCGCCTGATCATTCATATCGTTCTCCCCCTTCTTTTCACTGTTTAACTATATGCAGCTTCGACTGCTTTAGTATGATTTTGAAAAGCCTCTAAAAAAGCAAAGAAGGGACGAAGATCACGTGCAGGATCTTCGCCCCTTCTTTGCTTTCTTAAAGTTCCACGTTGATATTAAAGATTAGCTCCCGTTCGTGGAAGACTCAGTCTCGATATAAATGGGCCCGTTACTCTAGATGGAAAAGGGTTGGCGGGGAAATAACTCGCTTTCCTATGGCCCTACACGACGTAGGGTCGATCGACGTTGCCACAGGACGTGGCGACCTTAGTCGATCCTCCTTTTACCATGAGCTTCCTCAGTCGCTATCGCTCCTTGTAGGGTCTCGCTATTTCCCCACCAACCCGACATGATTTTGAATCACGGACCCTGCTATAGGAGATAGAATCCATTCTATATCTGCCTCAAAATGCTTATATAACAGGGTTCCTACAGTTTTAACCACGTAAACCCCGGTGAGGATCCCAGGTTATACATGTTCATTGGAAGGCGTTTATGCAGAGGATTCCGAGCTCTCAATAATTGCAAAGGGGCGGAAGGGAACGGCGAAGACTCCTGCGGGAGGAACATGATCGGTGAGATCCCGCAGGGCTGTTAAGCCCGAGGAAGCTCAGCACATGCCCGCGGAAAGCGAGCCGTTCCCTGGAGCCCCTTTCTCCACTCAATATCTCGAATCTGAGCAACATGCCTTAAGAGAATAATTTTCCGAGAATGATTTATTTTCATGTACCCAATGCCAAAGAAAAATCATACTACGTTCGCCACACTGTTCATGAGGCTGACGTACAAACTAAACACGGCCATGGCGACCATGAATAATGCGACCAACGTTGATTCTCTTTTTATAAAAGAATAAATAGTCATAGCTGTAAAAAACAGTGAAACGAATACAAAAAGCACACTCATTAGATTAGGAGAAAGCATCAGTTCATGGCTGACATCTACAGAAGTAAATGTCTGAAACAGGATAGATGGATCCTGCCTACTTAACGATTGAGCAATATTTTGAGGGGTCTCCTGCTCGGTCATAAATCCCGTCACACTGAAAATAGAGAGAATCAGAAAACTTTCAGCTCTCCACCATCTTCGGGGAGAAAAAGAAGGAGAATTTTTCACTTTCTTTTTGATTAGAAATCCATTCATAAAGGCAAAGATCAGCATAGCAAAGAATAACAGATGCTTGATCAAAAGCGCTTGCCCATAAGGCAGAGTCCAGGAAGATACGATACTCTCGGTAAAAAGAAAGCTCATGATGATTCCTGTTATCGTGAGTATCAATACGCTGACTACTGCAAAGCGCGTAAACCAATGAACAAACGGTCTCCAATTCTCATCATTTGAGGAAAACCAGCTGACCACTAATAAAATGCCAGCCCAGGCGCAAACCGCAAGCATGTGAAACGTGTGATATAAAGTGCCTTTGTACCCCTCGATATTAGCCCCATGCCCGGACGTACAATGAACGAACACCATCGCCACAATTAAAAATATTCCTGCGATATAAGTTACCTTACTCTGTGTCGAGAATAGGTTAATACCAATATAGAAGAGAACGAGAAGTAGAAGAGTTCCCCACACTCGTCCGGAGTCTAATTCCGTCAACACATGGATAAAACTTGATAAGAGCCCTGTATCTCTATACCCACCCAGCGTAATCGTAAGTTCGAGGACAGGAATAATGGTAATGACAGGGATAAGAACCGCCAGGAGGATTAGGATATGTCTTCTGATCGCAATCTCCACTTTATGGGAGGGAGAAAGGAGAGCCAGTATGTTCGTGCCTAATAGTATAGAGAAGCATACATATAACCCTCCGTTCGTTAACGCGTAAATCATCCCTTCTTCCTAACCATTAAAAATCCGGCCACAGCGGCACCAATCAACACAACAATCAGCACAGGCATAAGCGAAGAGGACTGAGATTCTTCCGCGGATTCACTTTGAGTTTCTTCTGTTTCCTGGGACTGGGATTCCTGCGACTCAGACTCTGTATCCTCCGCTGCCGCTTGTTCTTCAGCTTGTTCTTCGGCTTCTTTTTCAGATTGGGCAATTTCTTCCGTGTCTTCCGCTTCTTCTTTACTTTCATAAGTAAAAGAAAGTTCGTCTTCCATCACATGGCCGTCTGCGCCAACAATGCTGTAAAATAAGTCCAATTCTCCCCCTGCTATATCCTCAGGAAGCGTGACTTCTATGACATTTTCCGGGGAATGGGTGATATTATCAATCGTTGTTTCCTCCCCTGACTCGTCCGTCACTCTAATAACATTCGGTTCTTGAACAGCTGAATCAAACGTTAGCGTAATTATTGGGCTTTCAGCGGAGATTCCCTCCCCTTCTTCAGGTTCTGAGCTTTCTAAATGAGTATGAGCTTCTACTTGAAATGGGATCGCCATAATAAGCAGAAGAAAAAGTATAGATTTAAGTTTCATTGTATCTCCTCCAATAGTACTGGGATATGTTTCATTGCATTACTTACAGTTATACCAGACGATCGAAGGGTTTTGTAGGTTGTTTCATTAACAATTTAGTGAAAGCAACCTTAAAAATTGAGGACTTGGATTTAAAAACCAATTTAATAGAGCTCCATAGAAAGAGTTTTTAAAACTAAATGAATCCGCCCCCAAAGTTGAGGGCGGACTCTCTTTTTTTACATGAGGAACGGAATGATTAAACTTGCTAAGAGTAGAATAATGGCGCCTCCCAAACGAGAAGAAATCTGCGCGAATGGCATTAGTTCCATTCTTCTTGAGGAGGATAGGACGGCGACATCTCCTGTCCCTCCCATATTAGCCATACAAAGTCCTGCCGTAATAGCTGATTCGATCGGATAGAATCCAACAAGCTTACCGAGCAAACCTGCTCCAATTACGGCACCTAAAACGACACCCAGCACTGTAACAATGTAAGGAAGTGTTAAGGCTTCAATGACGGTACCTAAGTCTGTGTAGGCTATGCCAATCCCAAACAGCAGGGCAAGCGTCCAGTTTTTCGCAACAAATTTATACCACTGGTTTGCTCCTTCTAAGATATTTTGTGGGATAACGCCCGCAATTTTAGCTATGGCTACAATGATAATCATGATTGCATAGGCGTGAATAGGGATAAATCCGCCCAATAAGGATCCAATCGTGAAAAATAGGACCGCAGCCATTAAGCCGATTCCCATCTTCTGAATGTCAAAGGATGGCTTTTCTTCCTTATACTCGAACCCTCTCAGCAGCTGGCCATTTCCCGTTAGAGAAGGGACTTTTTCACCAAGAAGGTTAAGCATGCTTGCTAGAATGATAGCGAAAACGTTACCCAGAGCTAAAGCCGGCACCAGCATGGAAATATAATAGCTCGGATCATTGCCCATAAGCTCACTATATATCTGACTCATCGGTACAGCACCAGCTCCCATGCCGCCACCCATGATCGGCATTGTAATGACGAGTACAGCATCTCGTAACGAGAACCCGACGAGAGAACCTAGTAACCCAGCAATCGCCATAGCACCGAACACGGCACCAAAAATCGGCAAGAAGTAACGGAGACCGACTTTGATTAGGATTTTCTTATTCATTCCTAATATACTTCCGGTGATCAGTGCGGCGATGTAAAAGTTTAAGAAGCCGCCATCTTTCATAAAGTCATTAATCATAGTAGCGGTAGTTTCCGGAATGAAGCCCGCATACACCATATAAGCTGCACCAAAAATAGCGAGGATCGCGCCGCCTCCTAAATAAGTTTTAAGGACAGGTGTATGATCTCCAATCCATCCAAACAACTCTCCCAGTACCATCATGACGAGAAGACTCCCAATCATTCCGCCTGGCAGATTTCCAGTGTACATGCTTACTAGAGTAAGAGCAGTAATGATTAAGAACCACATAAGAGGAAGGCCATATATTGTAATCGCTTTCTTTTCTTTGTTTATGGAAGTTACATTTTGACTGACTGGCTGACTGGACTGAACTCTCTCCGCTGAACTGGACATGTAATCTCTCCTTTTTTATTAACTTTGTTACACATTCTCGTTGGTTTCACAAACAGGTTATAAAACTATAGGATCGGAATTGTAGACTCCATTTCGAAATATTATGGGTCAAAAGAGGGGTGCTTGATCCGCTTCAAATCCTTCTATAGCGGTAATTATCCACACATACGCTCAATGCTGTAAGTTTATCTCCATCATAAACCGGCGCGTTTCGAACAAGATTTCGAGCTACATATATTGCAAGGTCCGTGGGGGACGATGTAGACTCCTGCGGGATGGACATGATCGGTGAGATCCCACAGGGCTGTTAAGCCCGAGGAAGCTCACCACATGCCCGCGGAAAGCGAAATCGTCCCCCGAAGGACCTTTCTCATAACCAGTATCTCGAAATCAAATCTTAAAGAATCGAAAGCTCAACTAAGGCAATCTTCCTTTGCTGGTCATGCATAACGTTAAACTAAGCATTCTTCTTTTTCACTGACCGTTTGTTCCACGGCCTTCGCTACTGTCAGAGCAACAGTTTTATTAAGAGCGCTTGGAACCACATATTCCGGTCGCAGCTCCTCATCAGTCACCACTTTTGCGATTCCTTCAGCTGCCGCTACTTTCATATCCATCGTTATATCTCGTACTTTTTTATCGATAGCACCTTTAAATATCCCAGGAAAAGCAAGCAGATTATTGATCTGATTAGGATAATCCGAGCGTCCGGTTCCGACAACGGCAGCTCCTGCCGTACGCGCCTCCTCCGGATCAATTTCAGGTACCGGGTTTGCCATAGCAAAAATAATCGCATCACGGTTCATCATCTGAACCTGTTCTTTACTAAGTACATCGGGTGCAGATACACCAATAAATATATCAGCGCCAGCGATAACTTCATTCAAACCTCCCTGCACGCATTTAAGATTTGTTCTTTCTGCCATGGAAGCTTGTCTTGAGTTCATCCAGGACGCTCCTTTTATCACTACGCCCTCCAGACTAACGAGCGTCACATCCGTAAATCCGGCATATAAAAGCAAATCAGCAATCGCGATTCCAGCGGCTCCGGCTCCGTTGATAACCACTTTCGTTTTTCGTTTGGATTTGTTGACGATTTTCAGCGAGTTTAACAGGGCTGCTAAAACAACGATGGCTGTTCCGTGCTGGTCGTCGTGGAAGACAGGAATATCCAGCTCCTTCTTCAAGCGCTCTTCAATTTCAAAGCACCGCGGTGCCGAAATGTCCTCAAGATTTACACCTGAAAAAGTCGGAGCCAGTGCTTTGATAATGGAAATGATCTCCTCTGTATTTTGCGTATCCAAACACAAAGGGAAGGCGTCGACTCCCGCAAACTTTTTAAACAGCAGGCTCTTCCCTTCCATAACAGGGAGCGCTGCTTTGGGTCCGATATCCCCGAGTCCTAATACCGCTGTCCCATCAGTCACAATGGCGACCATATTCCCTTTCGATGTCAGTTCATCTGCCTGCTCTGGATTGTCGGCAATGGCTCTGCATATATCCGCCACTCCTGGTGTATAGACCAGGCTTAGATCCTCTTCCGTATCCACGGGCAGTTTACTGGCCACCTCAATTTTCCCTCTAAATGCTCGATGTAAATTCAGGGTTTCTTCACAAAGGTTATCTCTTATCATCTTCTAAACCTCCCGTCTTAAAGAAATCGTTTTCATTGATTGATTTCATAGTAAATGCAAACGCTTTACGTGCCCATCATATGAAAGTAAAAATCTTATTGTAATTAAAAAAAGCAGCCCGGGGGAGGCTGCTTTTTAATGATAAAACTCTAAGTCTAAGTCATGTGTATGCTTCATTTGATATTGATAAACCGGGCGTCCTACACCATAAATAAGAGTCTCATCGAGGAAATCAATTTCCTTAAGAAACTTTAAATACTTACGAACCGATACTCTGGAGATCTCCGTTTCATTGGCAATTTCATCGGTTGAAAAGGCTGCATCGCCCTTCTTTCTGATCACACTGATGATGTGTTCAAGCGTCGTTTGTGTCAGCCCTTTCGGCACCTGGATGCGGCGGTTATCCTGCCGTTCCTCCTGCTTGCTAAGAATTTGATCGAGCTCATTCTGGCTTACCTTCTGCTTGTCCTGAAGCACATAATGATTCTCTTTATATTTTGCGAGCGCTTCTTGAAGACGTTCAAATTCAAAAGGTTTAATTAAGTAATCAACCGCTCCAAGACGGAGCGACTGCTGAATTTGTTCTCTTTCAGAAGCCGCCGTAATCAGGATAACATCCACCTGCTCATCCTTCTCACGAAGCTCCTTCAAAAGCTGGAGCCCATTCCGACCCGGCATATAAACATCAAGAAGAATTAAATCGACTTGAGCTTCTTCCAGACACTTGCATGCTTCCTCTACATCGGAAGCCGAAGCCGCTAGTTGAAATCCTTCCACCTGCTCCACATATTTCTTATTTAAATCCGCCACCATTGGATCATCTTCAACAATCAGCACTTGAATCATGCTTGCTCTACCTCCGATTCATAAGGAATAATGACACGGAAGGTCGTCCCTTTCCCTGTCTCTGACTCCAGCTCGACCGAGCCTTCAAGGGATTCGACGCTTGCTTGCACAAGATGAAGGCCATAGCCTCTGTCCTCGCCCTTGGTCGACATCCCTTTTTGAAAAATTTCTGTCTGTTGTTGTGCTTCTATTCCGCCTCCCGTGTCGCTCACTTCAATCTCCAGAAGTTCATCTACATAAGACAGGACAAGATTGATCCGCTTTTCTTCCCTTCCGTCCAGACTTTCAATCGCATTATCGATCAGATTTCCAATGACGGTAACCAGTTCATGCGTCACTGATTCATCTAAAGAGGCTGGGATGACAGTTTCACAATTCACGGATAAACGGATGTTCTGTTCACGGGCATAGCTTAATTTGCCGATCATAAACCCAGCGAGCACCGGATCCTTCATTTTATTCGTAATGATATCTGCTTCATGAACCTGATGATCCACGAGCCGCTTCATATACGATTTCACCTCTTCAAACGACTCCAGTTCCACCATTCCCAGCATGACATGAAGTTTATTTTTAAATTCATGCGACTGGGCGCGAAGGGACTCCGCATATAACCTTACACCAGTCAGCTGCTCGGCGAGCTGGTTAACCTCCGTTTTATCCCGGAATGTGGAAATCGCTCCAACCACCTCATCATTGACGATGAGCGGGACCCGATTCACGATAATGGACGAACCATTAATCGTCTGCTCTTCATCTAGCTCTGCCTTTCCAGTCCGGAGAACCCTCTCGAGCATCGATTGAGGAATATATTCAGATATTGGCAGCCCGATCGGATCTTCCTCTTGAATCCCGGCTTTTTGGAAAATGTTTCGGGCAGACTTATTGACGAGCGTGATTCTTGCGTCCGCATCCACAGCAATAATCCCTTCACGTACGGAGTGAAGCATCCGGTTCCGCTCCTCGTGAATACGGGCAATCGCTACCGGCTCAAGACCGAACAAGCTTCTTTTAATGTACCGGGCTAGTAAGAACGCGCCGAGCACACCGACCAGTGCCCCGATCAAAGATCCTATCAAAATATTTCGATGGCTGCTTTGCAGCGCAGCCTCTACTGCATTCAGAGAGATTCCAACCGAAACGGCACCTACCTGTTCCCCGTTGTCCGCCATAATCGGAGTAAAGGCACGAACCGACTGCCCTAACGTTCCTTCAGATATCGATATGTACTCTTCACCGTCCAGAACTCTTTTCTCATCCCCTCCGACAAACTGCTTTCCAAGTAAATCAGGATTCGGATGGGACTGCCGAATTCCTTCCATATTCATAACTACTACAAACATTACATCAGAAGCTTCTTGAATACTCATCGCATAATCCTGAATGACCTGGTTATCAGCAGGATCTTGCAGTTCCTCCTGGACAACCTGCGATTCCGCTACCGTCCGCGAAACAATCAGAGCCTTCTCTTCCAGCTGGTTACGGATCGTATCGCTTGTATTTTCCGTGATCAGGAGATCCGTAATCAGTAAGGAAAATAAGACAACTAAAAGCACATAAAAAATGATCATCGTGCTCAATTTAAATCTTGAATTCTTCATAGTATATCTCCTCGTTGAGGTCATTTTTTCAAGTTTATCATAATCTGGAAAGGGAGGAGCACCAAGATTAACGTAAGTGTCCAGGATTGATTGAAGGAATAAACTTCCACCTCAGGTCATCCATAATATGGATGACCTGTTTTCCATTAAAAAGAAGACCTGCTCCCGTTCTGGAACCGGTCTTCTTTATTTTAAAGTGCGATGGATGCTTTCTTACTTTCCAATTCCATAAACCAATCATGTAAACGCTGTGCCACTTCAACCGCATACTCCTCTGGTAAAACGACACTCTGCGCAGCCGGAGCACATCCTACTCGGCACACACCTTTAGAAGAGCCAAGCTCTTTCTCATTCCTGACTGCCTTTTCGGTTCGCTGACTAGTATAAAACATGGATATTTTGCCAAGAATGGTTTAAAAACGTCAGGAGTTTTATTATGGGAAAGGATCAGACTTTTCCACCTCACTTGAGCAAAGGTAATTACAGTCACCTGAGCCTTTCAGGAGATGTGGAAAAAGACATCAATCAGGTCGCAAAAAGTCTCGGGTATCCCCCTGACCTGGTCTCAAAAGTGTACACATTCAAACATAATGCTTTTGCCGTTTGTTATATAGATGGAATGATCAGCAGCGACGAACTAGAGCTAACAGTCATTCTCCCGCTCATGGACTGGTTCAAAGAACATCGATCTCCATGGGACTTTGAGAAAAAAGATTTTCAACAGCATATCCAACTACCTAAAAAATTCAGTAAAACATCCAACTTTTCTCAAATCCTGGATCAATTGCTGCGTGGAAATGTCATCTTGTTTGTTAAAAAAGGAAAAGAAGCCTTCATAACGGCTGATCAGCGATGGGAAACGAGAGCCATCGAAGAGCCGAGCTCCCAGACGGTGATCAGAGGTCCAAGAGAGGGCTTTGTTGAAACGCTCTCTATCAATACAACTTTAATTCGGAGAAGAATTTCGAATCCTGCCCTCCGATTTAAACAATTTCTTGTCGGTGAAATCACCCAAACACCGGTGATTGTGACCTATATAGAAGGGCTTGTTAACGAGTCAGCACTAGAAATGGCAATAGAAAAATTGACGAATGCGAAGCCAAGAGAGGTTTTTGAAACGGGAATGCTTGAGGAATTGATGGAGAAAAAAGGGTATTCTCCTATCCCTACACTTTCAAATACCGAACGTCCTGATGTGGTCTGTGCTGCTCTTGTGGAAGGAAAGCTCGCCATTATGATGGAAGGAACTCCATTTGCCATCATTGGCCCCGTTACATTCATTTCGTTCTTCCAGACTGCTGAAGATTATTATAATCGGTTTGATTTGGCCACTTTTATTAGGTTAATTCGTTTCATAGCGTTTTGGATTGCTTTTTCATTACCTGCTACCTATGTAGCATTGACAACCTTTCATCAAGAATTAATACCAACAAAGTTGTTAATCAGCCTGACAGCCCAGCGGGAGGGTGTCCCCTTTCCAGCTTTGATCGAAGCCTTAATTATGGAGACTGTATTTGAAATTCTCCGTGAAGCTGGAGTAAGAATGCCTCGTCCTATAGGTCCAGCTGTCTCCATTGTCGGTGCGATCGTTATTGGTGAAGCTGCTGTATCGGCGGGACTCGTTTCGCCAGCCATTGTCATTGTTGTATCCTTGACAGCTATCGCGAGCTTTGCAAGTCCTTATTACTCTATGGCAGGTTCCACCCGAATGCTTCGTTTTGTCCTGATGTTGTTCGCAGCAACATCAGGCATTTATGGCATGCTCATCTTCACCCTGGCTTTATGCATCCACCTGGTATCGCTGGAATCATTAGGGCAGCCCTACATGGCTCCTTTCGCCCCTTTTCAATTACAAAAACAAAAAGATACTTTTTTCCGTCTCCCTCTTTGGTGGACGAGTCGTAAAAAAAGGAAGAGTCAGGGGATTTGAATTCTATGAAAATTATTCCTTTCTGTATGATAGCTGTCTTCCTTCTTCTCAGTGGATGCAGCTCACTAAACGAGCTGGATGAGATCCTTATCCTTTCAGGGATTGGGATCGATGAAGGTGAAGATGGTGGAGTTAAAGTTATTCTTAAAGCAACCAACCCACAAGCTAGTACAAGCGGGCAGGAAAGCGGAGGCAGCAACCAGGCTCCCAGTTATACATTTGTAAGCGAAGGTGAAGACGTTATTGGAGCTTTTTCCAATGTGAATGAACTCCTAGGCCGAAAACCTTTTTTTGCGCATATATCAGCGCTCGTCGTGGGTGAGGATTACGCAAGAAACCAGGGGATCAAAGAATTGATTGATTACATGGAGAGGCATTATGAAATCAGGGACAGTTACCTTTTATTCATCGCCAAAGGTGAAAAAGCAGAAACCATCATGAACCTGTTTACTCCGATTGAAAACTCATCCGTGTTTACTATGGAGCGGATGGTCGCTATACCTGGAGGTGCTCACGGTATGCAGGATGGCATCAAGCTTGAAGACTTTATTAAATGGACCTATGGGGACAAACGTGACCCCGTAGCTCTTGGAGTAGAAAAGGTGGATAAGGAAGTCCAATCGACGAATGCAGATATCCTCAACAATATCGAAGGAAATAAAAATGCAGTGAGGTTGACTGGTTTAGCAGCCTTTCAAAACAACCGGCTAAAAGATTGGCTAACTCCAAAAGAAACGCTAAGCTACGCCCTGATCACCAGTCATACACGTCAGACATTACCCTACTCCATCTCTTGTAACGAAGGCGAAGGGACCATTGGATTCCGTTTAAAAGAGATGAAAAAGGATTTTAAACCTAAGCTTGAGAATGGAAAACTGACCTACGTCATAAATTTAAACGCCCAAATCGTTCTTGAAGGATTCACCTGCCCATTGAAATTATCTACGAATCAGGGGGTTGATGAGCTCCAGCAGCTCATCAATAATACTCTTGAAAAAGATTTGACTTCTTCCTTAGAGAAGGCTCACGAGTTACAGCTGGATTACTTTGGCATCCGCAATCAGCTCTTCCGAAATGAAACGAAGCAATGGGAAGAGGTGAAGGGTGAATGGGATGAATTGTATAAGAATATGGAAATACAGGCTCATGTGAAAACCTACTTGGAATCGCCTGGAGCGAGAGTTGATAATAATGAACAAACACAATAAAAAAACGTGGAAAGAAAAAGGGTTTATTATCGGAGCGTGGCTGTTTTCCATGTACTACACCATCGGGTATTTACTAGACCGTCCTTTTTTTCCTGTGACTTATTGGCTGAAGGCTATTTATAAACCTATCTATACAGCTATATTCGGAGGTCCATCATGAACATACAATTGACAAAATACCAGCTGTTTACAGTAACGACGAACTTTGTCATCTTCAGCTCCATTTTAATGGCCCCGGCCCTTACAGTCACAGCCGCTAAACAGGATGGATGGATCAGCATGCTATTCGCGTTCATCATAGGACTTCTTTTGAATCTCGTTTATGTCCTGATCTTAAAAAAGCACCAATACCCTTCTCTTTTCAGTCTAATCGACAGAGCAGCAGGCAAATGGATCGGCACTTTATTGAATCTTGTTGTTATGTTCTATGCCTTGCACCTTGCCGCGATGGTTGTAAGAAACTTAAGTAATTTCATCGTTTCCAGTGTATTTCCGAATGCTCACCCATGGATTTATCAAATTCTGGTGATTTCAATCGTCGCTTTTACGGCTTTTTATGGAGTAAGGAACTTATTTCTTATAAATGAATTGTTATCCCCGCTGCTGTTTCTCATCGTAGGCACGTCTTTGATCTTAATCATTAAAGATTTCAGCTTTATAGAAATAAAGCCGGTTTTTCACTCATCTTTCCAATCGATTTTTGAAGGAGCCTATGCGACACTTGGTTTTCCCTTTATTGAAGCCCTAATAATAGGGAATTTCTTTCACTATGTGCAACAAAAGAAACAATTGATGTTCGTTTATTTATCTGGGATATCTTTAGGAGGAATTACCCTCGTCATCGCCGTATTGCTTATTATCGGAAACGATGGAGCTTATATGGTAGCAAGGGAAACCTACCCTACCTATTCGGTCCTTAGAGATATAGAGTTTACAACCATCTTTGAAAGAATTGAAATCTTAATTGCCCTTGCCTGGATCACAGGGCTCTTTTTCAAAATCACTGTCTGTTTCCTAGTTGTCATGATGGGCTTCAAACACCTGTCCAACTCGAAGAGCTATAGACCCTTCATCATTCCTATTGCCATTTTAACCTGGGCAATGACTAACCATCTTCACAAGACAGTTATGGATTTTTCCAATTTTGTTACGTCGAGCTGGACGTTATATTGGTTCACTCTTTACAGCGTACTAATGATGGTTTTCCTAATCGGATTTTTGAGGCAGAAAAAGCAATCAGGACAAGATCAGCTGCCATGATCTTCCCTATATTAACATTTCGATAGGAATAAATTTCCACCTCAGGTCATCCATATTCTGGATGACCTTTTTTCAATGCCCTCGCTACTTTTTAACTATCTGAAAATTATCATAATTCATACTTTTTCATCATTTACCTCAAAGTTATGGTACTGTAACCTATAAATCGAAACGTTTCACTAAATCTTGAAAGGAAGTGGAAGTATTGAAAAAGTATAGCCTATTGTTCCTGGTGCTCATTTTAACCGTTGTTACTGTTTTCCCAGCTGCTTCAATTGCGTCCCCAAAAGGTAAAGAGGTTGCTTTATCCAAACAATTGGAAGCGATTTCAAAGAAAACGTATCGATACTTTGAAGAATTTACAATTGAGGAGACCGGTCTTACATATGATGCGGTTCGATTTGACGGCGATGAAATGAACGCCGACAAACATACCTCTCCCACCAACATCTCCATGTATATGATGAGCACGATCTCGGCCGCAGAAACGGGTTTAATTTCCCACGAAGAATCAAAAGAAAGAATTCAGGCTACCCTGAATAGTCTGGAGGATATGAAAAAGTGGAACGGGTTATTTTATAACTGGTATAACTCCTCTGATGGATCGCTTTTCACTGATTGGGGCGAATTCATTTCTACCGTGGACAATGGCTGGCTGTCAGCTGGTTTAATCGTTGTCGGTGAAGCCTACCCCGAACTTTATGACCAATCCAATGAACTTGTCGAGAACATGGATTATTCCAAATTATATACGCCTGAAGTCGGCCAGATGAGAGGCGGCTATGATGTGGCAGCCGAAAGTTACACCGAGCATCACTACGGCGCTTTTTATACAGAACCGCGTGTAGCAAGCTACATTGCCATTGGTAAAGGCGATGTTCCAAAAGAACACTGGTGGAAAATGAACCGTACAATGCCGGACAGCTGGGATTGGCAGCAGCAGACGCCAGAAGGTTATACCACTACTTATGATGGTGTCGAAGTGTTTGAGGGCCACTACAGCTACAACGGTAAAAAATATGTACCGAGCTGGGGCGGCAGCATGTTTGAAGCACTCATGCCACAACTCGTCCTTAAAGAAAAAGAACTTGGGGAAGATGCTCTTGGGCTGAATAACCAGCGCCATGCAGAAATTCAAATTGAGCATGCGAAAGAACAAGGCTATGCAGCCTGGGGTGAGTCACCTGCCGCTACTCCGGAGGGATACTCGGAATTTGCCGCAACTCCTCTAGGAACAGATGGATATAAATCAGATGGAACCGTCACTCCACATGCCACTTTCCTGACCCTGGACTATACGCCTATGAAGGCATTTGAAAACATCCAGGAATTGAAACGTTTCGATACCTACAGCAAATATGGATTCTTAGATTCCGTTAATGTTGAAACCGGCAAAGTCACAAATGCCTACCTCGCCCTTGATCAAGGCATGATCATGGTGTCGATCGCCAACTACTTGGAGGATGGCGTCATTCGAGATTATTTCCATTCCTCAGAGATTGGAAAAGCTCCAGAAGACCTTTTGAAAAAAGAAGAATTTTCTATAAAGAATGATGAAGGTGGAGAGCTACCTGATACTTCTTCCAGCGATCCAATGGGGATGTTCGCAGGATTAACTGTATCGGCTGCAGCGGGTATTTTCCTTGTATTAAGAAGACAACTTAATAAGGAATAAACTCTTTATTATTGGGACCTATCCCATAACTAAAAGAATCCCTTCCCTAGCAAAGAAACTTAGGGAAGGGATTCTTTTAATGTATAAAACTGAAAATAAAATAGCTTCTCTTAAGCTACCCTCTATATTTTTTCGTTAACCCCTGCAGGAAATTCCGCGCATATTGTTCACCGAACTGGCGATAATTTTTATGCCCTTCTTTTCGAAGCAGCGCACTGACTTCCCCTTTCGTAATTTTCACATTTACTTCATCCAGAATATCGATAATATCCTCGGCCGTTAACTTGAGGGCTATTTTTACTTTTTTCAACATAACGTTATTCACACTGGACTGATTTTTAATAGAACGGTCGGGCTTATTGGGTTGTCCGGGTTTCGGTTCCTGAGGGCCTCGTTTAAAGGTAATTAAACCATTCAAGAACGACTCCAGCATACTGTTCGTACATTTAATATGATCTTCACTTTCTTCTTCTTCATCGATATCCTCTGATTTGGTGAGCACCTTACCGACTTCTTCGGTGGTGAGATCCTCGCCGCCCAGCCTAAAGATCTCTGCCATATCCTGATCTTTGATATCAAGTGCGTATCTTAATCTTATAACGATGTCGTTATTATCCATGTAAAAACCTCCAAATCCTAATTCCTCGCTGTACCTAAGCGGTTTACCGAAACACGCCTATGGTACCCTTAAAGAATGATTTTACCATAAAGGCGGCCTATGCGCAGTCCAGCCAACCAACTAAAAGAAGCTGAAGACCATGTCGCTGGTCTTCAGCTATCTAGATTAATGCTGCATCATGGCATGAACAATTTCCTCGCCACTCATATCAGACGGATAGTAGGTAGGCCAGTTCGTCACTTCATCTAATAAATCTTCGCGGTCATTGCCCCAATAAAGGTGATAGTGATCAGCATCTGTCGGATCGATACTATGGTCACTAAATTGAATATACTGAGGAAGTCCTTCCTTCTCTTCTTTAAGCTTAAAGATGTACCTTACCCCTCTATTTCCTGCTTCATAAGTCAAAATTTCATACCCATCAGACGTGTATTCACCGGATTTTTCATCACCATCCTTATAAAAGGTAACGTTAGCGCCATCAATGACAATTCGGTCTACATCCGTTTTGTAGCCTTTCTCGTAGTATTCTTTATATTCTTCCGCTGTCATGTCCTCGGAATCTTCCGCTTTATGATCATACACTTCATCGAGTGTTCCATCCTGATGGTAAGGATAAACGGACTGCCAGTCTCCTTCCCAATCAGATAATGGACGGTCCTCTACTTGACTGTCTTCAAAATAACCATCATAGATTTTCTTAGCTTCTTCATCATCTCCATGACTATGATCATGGTCGTGTTCATGTTCACTCTCGCTCTGCTCTTCGCCTTCAGAAGAATCGTCTGATGAGGAATTAGATAAAGCTTTGGTTAATTGTTCTAAGTTGTGCTTCATAAGAGTTACGTAAGTCTCTTCATTTTTAATGTCTTCCTCTGTTAATACAGATACGTTGTGAAGGCGCAATGTTTCAGCTCCAATTTCTTCCCTGACCACTTCGGCGACTTTAGGCGTTACGTTTTGTTCGAAAAATACATGATTCAAGTTATGCTTCTCAGCCTTCTCGATAATGTTTTCCAACTCTTTTTGTGACGGCTCGTTCGTAGGGCTAAGACCAGATACGGCAATTTGTTCAATTCCGTAAGCCTGCTCCCAATATCCATAAGCGGCATGCGAAACAATAATTTTATTTTGAGGTAATTCTTCTAGCTGGTTATGAAACTCCTGATCTAAGCTTTCAAGCTCCCCTTTGAGTTCTTCAAAGTTTTTAGTAAAGGCTTCCTCTTGCTCAGGATTGAGCTCCACAAGCGTTTCCTTAATGTGTTCAGCTAATTGAATAGAGCGAATCGGATCGAGCCAGACGTGCGGATCTTGATCCCCATGGTTATGTCCCTCATGAGAATCTTCTTCGCTTTCCTCTCCTTCGTGAGCATGGTCACCTTCGTCGCTGCCTTCTTCACCTTCATGCGCATGCTCTTCTTCATGACTTCCTTCTTCTCCCTCATTAGAATGCTCACCTTCATGGCTGCCCTCTTTTTCATGAGCTTCACCCTCATGATCGCCTTCTTCTTCATGGTTGTGGACGTGTTCTTCTAAGTCGATTCCCTTCGCAGCTTCCAGAATTTTTATATCTTCAGATTTAATAGAATCCGAGATTTGTTTGGCATAAGGTTCTAACCCTGCGCCGTTATAAATAAATGCATCCGCCTCCGCAATTTCAACCATCTCTTTAGTTGTGGGTTCATATGTATGCGGGTCCGATCCAGGCGGGAGTATAGATTCTACTGAGGCTTGTTCTCCTGCAATTTGCTTGGCAAAGAATTGCAGCGGATAAACAGTTGTAAAAATCTTTAGTTCCTCGTCTGCACCTTCGTCTTTGTTGCCTTCTTCATTGCTGGTCGACTCATCATTTGCACACGCAGCAAGCATCAATATAAGTATAACGAGCATGGATGTACGTAAGATATGTTTCATTATAAATTCCCCCTTCTTTAATTACATGGTTATTCTATCGTAATGATTACGATTTGTAAATAGTAATCATTACTTTTTAGTCTGCAATTACATAGTTTCACCTATCCTACTCACTTAAAGCTTGTTACAACTAACCATCTCGTTAATAAAGCGTAAATTAAATGTGAATTCCTACCCTCCACGCGTCTTAATTAGCCTGGAGGTTCACATCTTACCCCTTTTTAAAATGTAATCATTACGTATTAACGAATTAATTAAAGAATCTAGCATAAAGTAAATTAATAGATTGATATGGATCAGGTGAGTTGGTAATTATCTCTATCTAATAGGAGGTTCTTAAGTGAAACAAGCATATTCATCCCCCATCAAATTCAGCTGTCTCTTGATGGTCATCTTTTTCGCTTTATTTGTGTTCGGAGACAACTTTCCATTTGACAATTTTCTGGCGATTCCTCCATCCATTTTGGACTTAAACACCATGTTCCTCAGTATTGTGTTAGAAGCCATTCCTTTTGTCCTTCTTGGTGTGTTTATTTCATCCATTATTCAGACGTTTTTAAAAGAAGAAACACTGAAAAAATTCATCCCTAAGAACCCTTATTTAGCGCTTTTTCCAGCAGTGACTATAGGAGCGATATTCCCTGTCTGCGAATGCGCTATCGTGCCCATTGTGAGACGTCTTATTCAGAAAGGAATGCCGCTTCATGTTGGAATGGTCATCCTTGTTTCGGCACCTGTGCTGAACCCAATCGTATTTTTATCCACCTTCTACGCTTTTCAGACCGATCTTACAATTGCATGGGCGAGAATGGGACTGGCTTTTCTGGTCTCCCTGATTATTGGCGGGTTGATTTATTCCTATTTCGGTAACAGCTGGCAGTTAAATCAAAGAACCACGCTTGGGATCACAAAGAGTCATGATCACGAGCACCAGCGAGGAAATAAAATCGCGCAGACGTTTCAGCACGCGAGTGATGAATTTTTTGATATGGGGAAATTTCTTATCTTAGGAGCTTTGGTTGCAAGCGTGGTACAGACGTATGTTGCCAGGGAAACGTTATTGGAGATTGGAAGCGGCGTTCTAGCGGGACCTGCCGTTATGATGGGGCTTGCCTACATTTTATCTCTATGCTCAGAAGCCGACGCGTTTGTAGCTTCTTCTTTTAAAGGGCTATTTTCTTCAAGTTCCATCCTGGCCTTTCTCGTCTATGGGCCTATGACGGACTTAAAAAATACCATTCTAATGATGGCTTATTTCAGAAAACGATTTGTGCTAGCTTTCATTCTAATTGTAACGATCGTGGTTTATACGATAACGATCCTGTTTGACGTATTCTATCTTTAAAAGGAGGCTCCCCCTATGAATCGCCAGGCTCACCAGTTTCTGAGAAGCGTTATTCTTTTTGGATTTTTCCTCTTCGTTACTAAGCTGATCCTCTCCGGTGATATTCAGAAATTTATTGCCCCGCGGATGATGCCTTACATCTACTTTACTCTGATTGTTCTTGGCATACTTGCT
Organism: Halobacillus sp. K22; assembly: GCF_052246795.1. NCBI lineage: Bacteria > Bacillati > Bacillota > Bacilli > Caryophanales > Bacillaceae > Halobacillus > Halobacillus sp. K22. Next base: position 112,967 of record NZ_JBQQCN010000008.1, read on the forward strand.
GTCGTTCAATATTTTAAAAGCAGCTCTCAACACGAAGACATCCATTGCGGATGTGACCACAGTCATGACTATTCCACCTCTAAACTCCGATCATTCCTGGTCTACCTTTTGTTCATTGTGCCTATCCTGTCAGGCTTTATGTTTTCCGACCACATTATTGGAAGCTCAGCCGCTTCTAATAAAGGTTTCAAGTATGAGATACGTTCAGACTCCACGGCACCAGACACGACAGGAACTTCTAATGATTCTTCAGCAGAGGATTCAATTTCTGAAGAAGGTATAGATGATTCAGCGATCCTGACTCCTCAAAAAAGATACCCTGACCTCTACAATGAATTACAGCAGACGGATCAGATCCACCTGAATAATACGAACTATATTGGTGCCATCACATTAATGGAAGACAATATGGACGGCTATGTGGGTAAAGAAATTATTACTCATGGATTCGTATTTCGTGAGGATTCTTCTCCTTCCAATCAATTCATTGTTGGACGATTCGGCATCAGCTGCTGTGTTGCCGATGGTGGCGTGTACGGAATTCTTGTCCAGGGTGAAAATCTGGAGCAGTTTAAGAATGACACGTGGGTAGAAATTAAAGGTACTTTACAAAAAGCTGAATACAACGGCTGGGAACTTCCTTTAATTGAACCCCTTGAAATAAAGCCGATCGATGTCCCCGATGAACCTTATGTATATGAAGACTTAGAATTTGCCGGGTAGATCTATAAAAAAAGTCACAGTCTGTAACCGCTGTGACTTTTTTACTTTTTCCTTACAGCTTCTTCCCAGAGTACCGATTGGCCAAATTGATCCCTCCTAAGAGGATTGAACAATGCGCTCCGCTGCTTTTCTAGCTCCTGCAATGTTTCTTGCAACAGGACCGATTTCTAGTTCTGCAAGAGCCCCGGCAGCAAATAAACCCTGTTTCCATTCCAATGAAGGCTGCACAATCGGGAAACCGCAAGGGGCACAAGGGAGGTCCAACTGGTCAATCACAGGCTGCAGCCATGATTTCCCGGGACAGTCAGCATTTGCACCTGTTGCGAGCAATAGGCAATCGCCACGGATATTTTCATTCTTCCGCATACCTAGCTCAACCGCTCCATCGACATAATGAGCGGTCTTGATTTCATCCGTGTACATCAGCAGATTGCCTTCTTTCATTTGGCGCTTTAATTTCACATGAAGACCCCTCGTAATCGAACCACGGTTCCTAGCTTCTTGAATCTGTCTGCGACGCTCTTTATAGCAATTAATTTTTTCATAGTCTCTTAAATACTTTGGGCCCAGCCATCCTGGATCACTGTCGAAGTCTTCCACCCTGAAAGGATGCCGCTTCACCAGACGTACAGGCTGATCAGGGTTTCTTTTTGATAATGTATAAGCTGCATGTGCGGCCGTCATGCCCCCGCCCACAATAATAGCCGCTTTATTTTCGGGCAGGGATTCTTCCAGTTCAAACACGTGATGGACAAGGTTCACGTTTTCGCCTTTCAAAGACAGAGCCCATTCAGGATAGTAGGGAACGTGGTTTGTACCGATCGCAAGCACCACCTGTTCCGCTTGAATTGTGTGGGAAGATGCAACCGCCACCTCCCAGGAGCCTGAATTCCATGAAAGCCCTTCTACCTTTCCTTGCTTCCAGCACTGTTTGATCCCCGCATGATCTATAGCATCCAGGCTATGCTGGTTAAACATATCTAAACGCGGGCGGGCATACTTCCCTCTGAATGGCTCTGCATAATCATTTGACTGCGCATATTTGTTTAAGCTGTAAGGATCCGCATCTACGTGATGCACGGATGGAGACCTTAAATAATGCATACCGATTTTTTCGGTCAACGAACGCCAAGAGTACATCGGTTCAGGATGAGGATCGATAATTAACAGATCCTCTTTTTCAACCCTTTCTTCAAGTAGACGGGCCGCTACACAGCACCCTTGTATCCCTCCGCCAATAATCACCCATTTGTACATAAGCAAATCCCCTTTTTTTCCTTACCAGCTTGATTTTTTCACTCCTGGAATCTGCCCTTTATGAGCGTAGTCTCTGAAGGCGATCCGGGACATTTTGAACTTCCGCATATAACCGCGAGGTCTTCCTGTTACTTCACATCTTCCGGTTAAACGAGTAGGAGATGAATCACGTGGAAGCTTTCTAAGGGCTTCATAATCTCCTTTCGCTTTTAGCTCCTTTCGAAGTTCCGCGTATTTCTCTACCATTGCCTGTCGTTTCTTTTCTTTTGCTACTTTAGATTTTTTAGCCATTGGTATTCACCTTTCCTTTTGAAATAAAAATTTATAAATAAAAATTGCTTCCTTTACTTTCGCAAACGTCACTGGTCGTTGTACTCACTTGCCCTGTCTATTCTGGCGCCAGCACGCCTGCATAAATAGTAATTATTACTATTTAAAATCGACAAAAAATTTTTTCGTTCTTTCTTACTCATGCTTTAAAGTCTTGTGGAATAGAAACATAAAACAGCTTCCTGCTCTTATCCATCTCTTATCCATACCTCCCCTATTATTAATTAGTTCCGTACAGTCTTTCCACTGAACATCCTTCAGCATCTGTTCAAGCTAATGAGCGATTTTCTCATCCACCTGCTTCAGCGTTTGCAAAAGTTCAAACAGCGTCATACCAAAGGCTTGAGCGGCAAGCTTATGAGGAGACTCAACGTGGAGCCTGTTCATAAACTCAGCCGGAGTAGCCACTTCTTCAGCAATTTGATCTTCCATTTGAATCACATAGTTATAGATCACTTTTTCTTCTTCCGGAAAAGAATTTATGATCTTCTCTGTAAGAAGTTTTATTAAATAATCACTCATGAGCTCACCTCAGAAATCACGGAATCTGGTACTTAAATAAAAAGCTGAAAATCAAATTTCGAGCTAAATAGTAATGGTTACTATTTATTTCTGTATCAAATAATGTATCACTTAATTTTGTGATTAACAAGAGAAAATTATATATTATTAAAACATCCGAACAAAAAGCATTACACGAGAATAAGTTTTAGGAACCTTTCGTGAAGAAAGAAAAATCCTAAAAAACCCACATTTTTCCTGAACTAATTTCATATGGTAGAAGCGGCTCAATTAGGACAGCTACCTTTCATGTCTCCTTCCCATTACTCCGCTTCTTACTTCCTGCTATGTAATCGGAGATACCCCAGGCATAATAGCATATGCATGCTTACAAAAAATCTATGTGTGTACTGGGGAAAGACTGGTATCATAATGAGTTGTTTTTAATTCTCTAAACCTGTCAAAAGCTACATGACGAAAAACAAACAAGCGTGAAATCAGATTTGATTGATTTCACGCTTGTTCCTTGAGAAATCTTTTCTCCGCCTGTTTTTATCACAAAGCGAATAAGGTGTTCTTCCTGTTTATTTAATTATTGCCAAATTATTTATTAAAACTGTAAACCACATTCCCCAATCGAAGTAATCTGACTCATCCTTGCTGTGAATGTTGTAAAGAACGTGTGCCCCATGTTGTCATCTGCCAGCACCGTCCACGTTCCTATATTGCCTGGGCCAATGGAAACCTCAATCAATACTTCAAACAAACCTTGAAATAAGTTACCAGTTCCTAAAGCCGTTCCTCGCACCCTGGCAAAGGTATCGCCAATACACTCAATCTCTATTCTTCGACCTTGAATAAAATTGATCATCGTCTTGCCGGATCGAAATGATACATTAAAGTGGTCGACATCAGGATCACAGCCAGGTTTGGCAGTGAAGCATTGGATCGCTGTCACATTAATCCTGCCTCGCAAAGTCGATTCCACTCCTTGATTCGTAATATCAACATTTGCATGGGCCCGGTTTCCTCGAATACCGATCCTGAATTTACAAGGACATTCTACAATTGGACATTCCGCTTGTGATCCTACGTGAACTTCAAGAATGTCCCCTTCTACTTCTGTTGTCGCATGTACATCAATAGATATAAGTGGGGTTCCTGGAAGAACCGTTACGGTTGTAGAAAAGTCTCCATTGACATCTGAAATGGCTGGATTCGGGTCATAAGATATGACACCGTCAGGGAAATGAGCAAAGAAGATTTCCGCTCCCGGCACATCAGTTCCTCCACAATTTACATTCCCGGTAATCACTGCATCACAAGTGATCAGTTCAGGTACATTAATAGTTAAGGGCATGGGTCTTCACACTCAACGAGGACTTCTACTGAAGCTTGAATCATTTGACCTTCTACTGTAGTAGAGGCTGTAATGGTAACAAGAGTAGGAGGTGTTCCATCAGCCACCGTTACACCCGCGAAATAGTTGCCATGTGAACCGGTTAAGACAGGATTTGGCTCAAAGGTGACCGCAGGATCGCTACTGTCTAACATCACGACAGCTCCTTCGATAACTCTTCCATCACAACGGACCCTGCCATCCACAAAACCATCACAATCAATTTCTTCTGCTGAGAACAACTCAATGATACATGGATCAGCCAAACATTGAATAATGGTTGGCAAAGAGGTAGAAACCATTTGGCCATCTACCATAGTTTCAGCTGTAATCACGACATCTGTTGGTTCTGTTACGGCTGGGACAATAGCTTCTACTTCAAAATTACCGAACTCATCTGAGAAAACAGGATCCGGCGTAAATTCTACCATTGCCCCTTCAGCACGGAAGGTAACTGCTGCTCCTTCTATTGGGTCGATATCACCACAGATCACCTTACCACTAAGGAATCGATCACAAAGAATATCTGCCGGAACAAACAGATGGATGTCACACGGAGAACAGTTAAATTCTACGTCTCCAGCAGGAATGGTTCTTTTAAAATCGCTTTGCTGAACGATCCAATCATATACTCTTGTCACCGATAGACAAGCAACCTCTTGCAGCTGCGCTGGAGCTGGTGAAGTCGTTGATATTCTAGATTCCTTTTCCAAGCTTTCGTTTGATGGAGCCTCTAAGTCTGTCATTTGATTAGGGAAAATAACTGGACACTGATTTGGTATCGTAAAAGAACAACGATCAGGCACGATTACCTCCCTGGGTACACAAAAACCAACCTCCTGTTCCACTACCACCTCTGCGACAATTTGAATGCTTTGGCAGATCAAAAAATTAATATCCAAAGATTCAAAAGTTCCGTCAAGACAATTCACACATGCTTGACAATCGAACTCCGTCACGCTGCAAACTACTTCTGTACCTACAGGTGCGCAAAGTATTACATATTCAAAAAAGCAAAACGGGATGGGTTCAGACACACACAAGGTATCTTCATCCTCCACTTCAACGACAACATATCCTTGTTTCCGTATCGTTACCTTTTGAAGAGTGACTTGTTCTCCATCAGACAATTGAACAGAAATATCTTCCCGGTTCCCTTCTTCTTCGCAACTAATTTCATCAACAGGACTGCCTGCTGCATCGGTTAAATAACAACGTAAAAACCCATCATTCGCTAGTAATTCACATAAATCCGGATTCACAATTCCTCTTACCCCTTTCCAATAAAATCCAACTTAATTCTTTGCTTGTCGTGCCTGCTTAGATCAATTCTAAAAGTAGGTCAAACCCCTCCAAGATCTCTGAAGCAAAGGTTATAATATTGTATGAGTTTGGTTGATACAAGTTACGAAAAACACTGCCATGCAAAGAACTATAAAATGACAAAAAAGAACAAAGCTTCGTTGATACACAAAGAAGCTTTGCTAAACGGCTCTATCTAGTAGTTAATAACTGCTTTTCGTTTATTAAAACTGTACGCCGCATTCCCCGATCGAAGTAATCGGACTCATCGGAGCGGTGAATGTTGTAAAGAACGTGTGCCCCATGTTGTCATTTGCCGACACCGTCCATGTACCTATATTACCTGGGCCAATGGACACCTCAATCAATACTTCAAACAAACCTTGAAATAAGTTACCCGTTCCTAAAGCCGTTCCTCGCACCCTGGCGAACATATCGTCAATACAATCGATTTCAATTCTTCGTCCTTGAATAAAATTAATGGTCGTTCCCCCAGATCGAAACGTCACATTAAAGTTATCGACTGCTGGATTACAGTTAGTACTGGCTGTGAAGCATTGGACCGCTGTCACATTAATCCTGCCGCTCAAGGTCGACGCTACTCCTTGATTTGTTATATCAACATTTGCATGCGCTCGGTTTCCTTGAACGCCGATCCTGAACTTACACGGACATTCAACAGCTGGACACTCCGCCTGTGTACCTACATTGGTTACAAGAATGTCCCCTCCAACTTCTGTGGTAGCACTTACATCAATAGATACTAACGGAGTTCCTGGAAAAACCGTTACGGTTGTAGAAAAGTCTCCATTAGCATCTGAAATGGCTGGATTCGGGTCATAAAATACTACATCCTCAGGGAAATCACTAAAGAATATTTCCGCTCCCTCAACAGGGTTGCCTCCACATGTAACATTCCCTGTGATGACTGAATTACAAGTGATTAGTGCTGGGACATTAATAATTAAGGACATGGGCTATCACACTCCACGAGAACTTCTACTGAATCTGAAATCATTTGACCTTGTACAGTAGTGGATGTTGTAAGGGTAACAAAAACATATCCTTGGTTACGTATCGTTACCTTTTGAAGAGTGTGTTCTCCATCAGGCAATTGAACAGAAATGTCTTCCCGATTCCCTTGTTCTCCGCAACTAATTTTATCAACAGGACTGCCTGCTGCATCGGTTAAATAACAACACAAAAACCCATCATTTGCTAGTAATTCACATAAATCCGCATTCACAACTTTCCCTACTCCTTTCTATAAGAAATCAAACTACTTCTTTGTAAGCAGCTCACTTCAAAAAATCATAATAGTAGGCCACGCCCGTTAAAGTCTTCATGACGTATAGATTATTGTATGAGTTTGTGAAGATACAAGTTACGAAAAAACCAGCAATGCCGAAAATTAGACACTTGATTCCACCAACTGTTCTTAATTTGGAAAGAAGAGAGGGACATCGATACGCTGAAAAAATTACCCGGCGACTGAGAATGTATTCACCTTCCAACTTTAACGTCACTCTAGCAGGTTACGCTGAGCCCTAAGCTGCTATAAAACACGATCCTTCCATTTTTCCTGAATGGAATATGGCTATAATGTCCTTATGTTTACGAACATAAAAAAGCCAATCCGCCCAAGAGGGCAGATTGGCTTTCTGTTATATATTATGTGCCTAGCACCAGCCTAAATCGCAGTCCTTCACATAACCTTCTTCTTGCTCCGTTTTATTTTTGTCACTCTTTGGAGGTAAAGCATGAATCGTTGTTCTATTTGGGATAGGGTTATTCTTTTTAGTAATCTTGGATAAAATCCACTCGATCATGGGAACACCTCTTTACTAACGGATTATCTCCTTTTTTAGAAGATTCATTCAATGTAACATCTATGGATCTGGATATCTACTGAGGCGCTCTACGTGTCATCTGGCTTACAATTATGGCAACACCAGCTCTTGCCACTTTAAAAGAGGTTGCTGAATAATTGTAGTCTTTAAAGGAATTATCTCAAGACATGCTAAACCCTGTGCTAAACCAAGAAAACGAGGACCTCTCCCCATGCCTCCCATTTTCTAACGATGTTAAATACAGAACCATCCATTATATAAAGTTCCTTTATGATTCATACTTCCACAACTTTAGAGTCTAATTAAATTAATACCTTAACATTACGATTAATGGGGATTTGGCTTTGATTCATAATTCATTCTCTTCCTCCTTTCCGACCCTTGTGGATTTCTCTTTTCATCTTTATCTTTAAAATTTTTTGTAATTAGTAAAAACCCCTATACATAAATATTTTTTTTACATTTACTATACTATTACGTTATGAAGAGGGGCAGGAATTTATGGCGAATTGTAGTGCTTGTTGTCCAGACCAAACGGTTATTGGTGATATCGTTACGGATAACTTTTGCGGTAACTTTGCTATTTCATGCAACGAAGAGAATACCGATATAAACAGGATTTGGAGCATAGAGGATGATTTCTTTGATGCTGGGGCTCAAACAGCAGCCACAGTTAGTGTTTATTATGATGTGGGCTGTGACAATTTAATAACGATGACAGCGACAAAAAGAGATGGAAGTACTGTTGATATGTTGGTGCCTCGTCAAAACACACGTTCGATAACCATATTGGATATAGTAGCTGTCGATATTTTCTGTACTTCAGAAGGGCCGGACACTACGCTCTGTCGAGGAAAATATTGTATTGATCTTCATTATGATGTACTAGAACCGCCTGGGATTTAAAGAAACTGAGAACATACTTTATGAAAAATAAGCGTGAAATCAGACGTCAATGTCTGGTTTCATGCTTTTTATTTTTCCTCTATGAATACCGACAGAACTTTCACTTATTTGTACGGTTCTCGTGTTCGTCGAATCAGCTTGCTAAAGAATGGACAATTATTCTTATTTTATTCCTATATTAGTCCACGCAAATTTTATGTATTCAGCATCTAATAGAATAGCAATAAAAATAGAGGTGAATAGAAGAAATGGGAAATTGTAGTGCTTGTTGTCCGGATCAAACCGTAATTGGTGATATCGTAACCGACAATTTTTGTGGAAATTTTGCGATTCCTTGTAATACTACGAATTTGGATATTATAAGAGTCTGGCGATTGGACCCAGCATTTTTTAATGCAGGGGCTCAGTCAGCAGCGACCGTAAGTGTTTATTACGACCAGGGGTGTGACAGTTCATTAGAAGTCCGCGTTACCAAGCGTTTCGGGCAAACGGAAACTATTCAGGTGCCGCGTCAGAACACGCGGTCAATTACAGTATTAGACGCAGTAAGCGTGGATATTTTTTGTCGTTCCGAACAGAACACACAGGCCATATGTCGCGGAAAATACTGTATCGATCTTCATTATGATGTTCTAGAACCGCCAGGAGTATAACCAGCTTTTGAGGAGCACCGTTATATGTAAATATTCAAATGATTGATAAGGGGGATTGGGAGTGTGTGATTCAGGAGATTGTGGCTGCTGTCCAGGTCAAAGCGGTTCCAGTTTTTGTGACTGCTGCACCGATCCTATGCAATATGTGTTGGAGCAGCTTGTAGGTCAGGCGGTGCGTATAGGTACGACTGATACGAGTTCAGGCACCTATCCAAGTGCTACCATTTTAGACGTTAATGATTATATTGTGACTATCCGTCAAGGTGCGAATACGATTGCTCTTCCGGTTTGCCTGGTCGTTGGTGTTCAGAACGCTCAAGTGCAAAACGTGCTCTTATTACCGCCTCCCCTTTCAAGCGAGGGAGAATGCAATTGCTGTGAGAGACCGTTACGGGAATTTTTTGACGGAATCACTACCGCAGATGTAGATGCTCTGGGCCAAGCATTTAATAATTTAACGAATACTCTAATCTTAGAAACCGGTGAGGGGATCGTAAAATTAAGGGATAATAATGCATTTATAGCTTTATCTTTATGTAAAGTTTCAAGCATTCAAAACTTTTCTTAACTTGATAAGGAAAATAGGGGTGATAATCGGTGTAAATCCCAGACCCCTATCCTTATTAAAGATGACTTTTTATACAATAATGGTCTAAAAGCAGACGGCGGGGAGAACATCCTAGGGCTTCCATCTCTAATGTGGTGTTGGCAGTCGCCTGTATGCTTTGACACATATTAATAGTAATTTCTAAGCGCCAGCAGTTATCCAGGTGGATGATAGAGCTTATATGACAAGAAAAATCCGTGATTGTACATTGAAGATCAGTTCCTTCTGGAGCACAAAGTAACACTTGCTCAACTCTCTGAAAAGGAAAAACACAAATTTGTCTTCCTCTATCGTATGAAAGCCCAATGCAACCTTGCTTACATAGGTTTACTTTTTGTAATATAGTCTGGTGTCCATTAGGGAGTATAAATTCCTTATCTTCCCGCTCACCTATTTCTTTGCAATCCAGTTCCTCTACAGAGATCGGAACTCCACATTCATTAGACAAGTAACAATTCTCTTCCTGACAACTCCACAAATCCTCTATTACATTTCTTTACAGAAAATAATGAAGAGTGATGCAAAATGTACCTCTTATAGTGGTTAGAGGGTTATTATTAATCATGGCCACACTGCTCAGAGGTGAGAATGTTTGGTTAAACTGTTCCCTATTCCCTGTTTCAATTGCCTTCCCATTAACAAGAACCTCCACGTCCTTCTGGCTGCCATTTGCGAACGTCAGGGAAACATTTCCAGCTATAGAAAACGGTAAGTGGGATTCCCAAAGTGTACTAATCTGTTCTATGGAAGCAATTGAGAAATTGCCGCAAATTTCGTCACTGACTTTTCTCTTGGTTTTAGGTATTTCTATACAAGTGGTAAAGTGTAAAGGAACAAGCAGCCAATCATAAACTCTTTCCACATTTACACATTGTAAGCGACTGTGGTCTTTATCCACTATGTCCTTCTCCTTTCTTACGATCTATGGTGATCGTCAAGGAAAATATTCAGGTTCTTCTACACGTATTGTTTGTACTATGGTCTTTTAGAAAGACACATCAGCGCTCCTAATATTCAGTCATAAACTGACTATGTTAAGTTTTTGCCTGCTTCATATAAAGCAGCAGCCCCGTCGGCTCAAGCCTCTATAATAAGTTATATTTTGATCGCTTGCGATTCATGTGATATGGAGAGTATGAAATTTTTCCAACCCAACATTCATCGGTCTGCCCTTTTCATAATTCTTAATAAGATATGCAAGTAAATGATTAGCGAATAGGCTATAGTCTATTCGATATCACTTAGGTATGGGTCCGTCGGTTAGATTAAAAAAGGAATACCTTCATATTTCAGGGAGACTTTTAGCAGTTTATGATTTTTCAAAGGAAAATCCACTCCTATAAAAGTATTTAAAAGCCCATTTCATCCCCCATTTCTTACTTTGGAATGGGCCACATAATATGTGTGAAATAGTAAACAAAGGGATAAATTGGGAATTAATGATATAGCATGATACAATATATTTATAGTCATTCTTTAGGCAGATTTGGTCGAAGAATGATGAAAATGATTAAAAATTCATTAGTGGCACGTAATTTTAGTGGGAGCTCATGAACTGGGCTAACCGTTTAGATAAGGCTTGGCGCTTTCAGGAGTACTGAAGCGCCTTTTTTGGTGGCTAAAAATAAAAATGATTTTAGGCTGCCGCAATAAATGCTGTACGCGCGCGGGGTGATGGAAGTAAAGGAGATTTTCAAATGAAGCAAATATATGCTTTTGAATCGCAGGAAGAATATATGAAACATCAGGATACCATTGAAAAGTTCAGTGAAAAATTAAAAACTTACCAACAGGTATTGGAGGAAAAATACGCTTTAGCTACTTTGCCAAAAGGAATAGTCTGGACCAGTGAGAATTTAGCGACGACCTTTTTTTCTGAGGTCCCGGTCCCAGCCTATACAGAGGGTGATGTGATCTACATTTCTCCTGACCTATCGGCATGGAGAAGGTTATTGGCAGAACAAGTAGAAGGGCTGAATATTTCAGAAGTAGAGGACTTTTTTGCTCATTGTTCTGATGATTGTTTATTCACTATATTGGCACAGGAATTGACCCACCATGCAAACCTCTTCGTTGAGGAGTTCGATGGTGAGCGTAAATTAAATACCTGGTTTGAAGAAGGAATGTGTAATTATCTCTCGAGAAAACACTTATTAGATAACTCTGAGTTTAAAGAATTAACGAATATTGAGGTAGAATTAGTGGAAATTTTCAAGGATAAATATGGGCAGCATTCTTTAGACGAATTGGAAAGCAATTTTCCTCAAAGCAGTAGCCTGACTCATAGAATGTTCGATTATTGGCGAAGTTATCTTATTGTAGAGTTCCTAGTGGAAGTACGAGCTAATAACGATTTGGATTGGATTTTCAGCGAATACAACAATTGGGATCGAGCAGGAAGAACGGTTCCATTATTACAGTATTTCGAAATGGAAAATTTCTTTAACTAAAGTAATCATTGGAGAATAATCTTTTAAAGTATGGACCTGGTCCTTGAGTAAAGGAACAGGTCCCTATTTATAGTCCAAACAGAAAGCACCAAAAAGTCTCCCTTGAGATTACGATCTTAAGGGAGACTTTTTGGTATTCATGGTATTTCCAACTTGTATGAGCTTTAAATCATATCCATCCGCTATATATCCTCCAATCAGGAGAGTTTTTTAAACAACTGGTACATGCTTTCGTCCATATCAGCCTTATGAGAAGGAACCTCATCTAAGTCATAACTCACCAGTTCATTGTGAGTGATTCCAACCATTTTACTTCTTTCATTATTTAACAGGGATTCTATTGCAAACACTCCCAGCCGGCTGGCTAAAATTCGATCAATTCCTGTGGGTGCGCCCCCGCGCTGGGTATCGCCTAAAGCGATCAAACGCGACTCCACTCCTGCCTGCTCTTTCAATTGGCGTTTGAAATCCTCCCCATTTATGCTCCCTTCCGCTATCACAATAATGCTGTATCTTTTCTCATCTCCAGCCTTGATCTGTTGAATAATATAATCTGCATCCTCTTTCCAGCCTGGAATTAATATTTTCTCTGCGCCGCCGGCAAGTCCAGCATAATACGCTATATTTCCCGCATCTTCCCCCGCTACTTCAACAATGGAGGTTTTCTCGTGGGAAGATGCAGTGTCCCGAATTCGATCTATGTAATGGATAATGTTATTGAGGGCTGTATGAAAGCCTATCGTGTAATCCACCCCTGGAATATTACTTTCAATCGTGGCAGGTATAACCACACAGGGGAAATCATACTTACTGAAGGCCTGGGCGGTTTTTAAAGCCTCTCTACCGCCAATAATAACAAGCGCTTCTATATTTTCATTTTTCAAGTTCCCTATTCCTCGCTGCAGACCTTCCTCTGTATAAATTTCTTCACTTATAGACGACTGAAGGATGGTCCCTCCCCTTTGCATGATGGAGCCGACCGACTTTTCACCCATTCCCTCGAATAGTTCATGAATCACACCATACGATCCATGCTTAACTCCCACCATTTCCATGCCATGATAGGTCCCTGCTCTTACGACTGCACGGATGGCAGCATTCATGCCTGGAGCATCTTCTCCACTCGTTAATACACCGATTTTCTTCATTATATTTCCCCTCCTTGTTTATGGGTCACTCTAGTTATCTTTTGTTAATAGGCGCATTAAAGCCCTCATGATGGATGTATAGATACGAATCTCAGGAGGGAGATATGGCTAACAGAATGTATACCTTGCACTAGTTTATAAAAATGCAACACCCAAAAATATAGCGAATTTATTAAAAATTGGATGTTTTTATTGGTAATGCCATTTAAACACATTTCACTTTAAAAATGAACTATAAGATAGACCAAATTACAGTGCTGAATGGCATCCGCATAGATACTCTCTTCCATTTATTCACTACGCCTGGATTACACACCCCATCGGTCTCACGATTTACGGCGCCCTCACCCCAATTTGTTGATACCAGCACCCAACACTTATGGTTCCTCTTCCCAAACTTCGCTCTCCAATCTGCAGAAAAATACTTTCAAACAATTAGCTATCTTTCTATTGAAACCAATCACAAACAGTGATACTATACTATTCATATAAATAGTATGTCATATTACCATTTTAATTGATAAATAGTATGACATAATAATTAATGAACACTTCCATAAAGGAAGGGTTCTATACTTACCCATGCCGTTTCATACGGCTGATTCTATTACTTTAAGAAGAAGGAGATGGATAGTGAATAAAAAAGAAACGGTCTTTGTCGTATCAGATTCGATCGGGGAAACAGCCGACCTAATGGTCAAGGCTGTCGCCAGTCAATTTTTTGGAAAAGAAGTCGAAATTAAGCACTTCTCTCATGTCGAGGACACCCAGGATATTAATAATGTCATTACGAATGCGAAGTATAGTCCTTCCATCATCGCTTACACCATTGCCCTTCAGGATTTAAAGCAATATCTTGACCTCAGAGCTTTAGAAGAAGGAATTCCAGCTGTCGATTTAATGTATCCTCTCATGGATGCGTTCACTCAAACATTCGATATGCAGCCCAGTCGACAACCTGGGGAAATGAGAAAGCTGGATGAAAACTATTTTAAAAGAGTGGAAGCCATTGAGTTCGCGGTGAAATATGATGACGGGCAGGAAGTACGTGGCTTAAAACAAGCCGACATTGTTCTCATTGGAGTATCTCGAACATCTAAAACTCCACTTTCTATGTATCTAGCCAATAAACAGTTTAAAGTAGCGAATGTACCTCTCATCCCAGAGCTCCCACCTCCTCAAGAACTTTTCCAAGTTCCAAGAAAAAAGTGCATTGGACTCATCATCTCACCTGAGAAGTTAAATGACATCCGCAGAGAACGATTAAAAAGTCTGGGTTTAACCAACGCAGCCAATTATGCCTCATTAGAGCGGATCTTTGAAGAACTGGATTGCGCGCAAAATATCATGAAAAAAATCGGCTGTCCGATCATCGATGTGTCTAATAAAGCCATTGAAGAGACTGCTGATATTATCTTAGCCATGTTTAATAAAAGGGGGAGCTTTGCACAATGAATAACCAATTTGTATTCCTGTTTGATCAATCTGAAAACGGCAAAAAGGAACTCCTGGGTGGAAAAGGCGCTAATTTAGCTGAAATGACCCGCATTGGTTTACCCGTTCCTTACGGCTTTACCATTACGACCGCAGCCTGTAATGCCTATTACGATGCCGGCCAGGTCATCTCGAAAGAAGTCGAATCCCAAGTATTAGAAGCACTTCAAACCCTTGAAACTAAAACAGACAAACGATTAGGCGATCCAGCCAATCCGCTCCTCGTTTCTGTTCGCTCAGGTGCTGTCCATTCCATGCCGGGAATGATGGATACCGTTTTGAACCTTGGAATGAATGACGACACAGTAGAAGGAATGGCAGAGCTTACAAACAATCCTCGATTTGCTTATGACTCCTATCGCAGGTTTATCCAAATGTTCAGTAATGTGGTTCTGGAGGTAGATAACTACTTTTTCGAACAACGGTTAGAAGATTTCCGTGAAGAAAAGGGCTATCATTCCGATACCGAGCTAACCGCTGAAGATTGGATACAGGTGATTGCAGCATTCAAATCAATTGTACTCAAACATGTAAAACGAAAATTCCCTGAGGATCCAAAAGAACAACTTTTCCTTACCATTAATGCCGTGTTTGATTCATGGAATAATCAGCGGGCTGTTTTATATCGCCGTCTACATGATATCCCTGGCCATCTTGGTACAGCCGTCAATATCCAGAGCATGGTGTTTGGCAATATGGGAGATGATTCCGGTACAGGCGTGGCTTTTACCCGTAACCCATCCACCGGGGAGGCTAAGCTTTATGGAGAATACTTAATTAATGCTCAAGGAGAAGACGTGGTGGCAGGGATCCGCACGCCTCAGCCGATTGCCAGTCTTAAGAACGAAATGCCAGATGTCTATCAACAATTAATCGATACTTGCGATCTGTTAGAAAACCATTATAAGGATATGCAGGATATTGAATTTACAGTTGAACGCGGAAATCTGTTTATCCTCCAGACAAGGACAGGTAAACGAACCGCCCAGGCAGCCATTCGAATCGCTGTTGAAATGGTAAAAGAAAAGATTATGGATCAACGGGAAGCCCTTCTGCGTGTGGACCCAGATCAACTTGACCAGCTGCTCCACCACCGGATCGATCCTGAGCATAAACGGGAACAACTAGCTGCTGGCTTGCCTGCTTCCCCGGGAGCTGCCACTGGCCAAGTTGTCTTTGATGCGGATGAAGCTGAAGAACTATCCAGGGATGGAAAGAAGGTTATCCTTGTCCGACCTGAGACTACACCTGACGACATCCACGGAATTGTGGCTGCCCAGGCTACCGTTACGAGTCGCGGTGGAATGACCAGTCATGCCGCTGTTGTAGCTAGAGGGATGGGAAAAGCATGTATATGCGGCTGCGACTCTATAAAGATTCACTTAGAATCCAAACAGTTTATCACAGGATCTACCACTGTGAATCACGGGGATACGATTACGATCGATGGTTCAACAGGAGAAATCTTCCTGGGCGAAATTCCAATGATCGAACCAGAGCTTTCAGATGAATTCCAAATCCTGCTTCGCTGGTCGGACGAAGAAGCAAAAATGGGCGTCAGAGCAAACGCTGATAATTCTGTTGATGCAGAGAAAGCCCTGGAATTTGGAGCAGGAGGCATTGGACTTTGTCGTACTGAGCATATGTTTATGGACACCTCACGCATCCCTACGGTACAAAGTATGATTCTTTCTGAAACGACCGCTGAACGTAAGGAATCTCTGGACAAACTTCTGCCTATGCAGCAGCAGGATTTTGAGCAAATATTTGAAACGATGCAAGGACATCCAATTACCGTGCGCTTATTAGATCCGCCGCTCCATGAGTTTTTGCCGGACAAAGAGGAACTGCTCGTTGAGGTGACAAAGCTGCAACTGACCGACCCTCATTCACCGAAGCTAGAAGAAAAGCAGAACCTGTTACGGAAAGTACGGTTATTAGAAGAATCGAATCCGATGTTAGGCCATCGGGGCTGCCGCTTAGGTATGATCCACCCTGAAATTTACGAAATGCAGGTCAAGGCCATTTTTAACGCGATGGCTAATGTGATGGAGAAAGAAATAAACGTTACATCCGAAATCATGATTCCTTTGGTCAGCCATGTGAATGAACTGAAGACCATGCGCCAACTTGTAACGACGATTGGGGACCAAATCCAGGGAGAAACAGGAAAGACATTCGACTACTTGATTGGAACCATGATTGAAACACCGCGTGCAGCACTAACAGCCGATCAAATTGCCGAAGAGGCAGACTTCTTTTCTTTTGGAACCAATGATTTAACGCAGACCACGTTTGGATTCAGCCGGGACGATGCCGAGGGCAAGTTTCTCCAGCAGTATGTAGATCGTGATGTGCTAAAAAGGAATCCATTTGTTTCATTAGATCAGGAAGGTGTAGGAAAGCTTGTGGAAAGTGGTGTGAAACTGGGGCGTCAAACAAAGTCCACCCTAAAAACAGGGATTTGCGGCGAGCATGGTGGTGAAAAAGAATCGATCCAGTTCTGCTTTGATTTAGGCATGGATTATGTAAGCTGCTCCCCTTTCCGTGTTCCTTCTGCCCGACTGGCAGCCGCTCAGGCCACCATTCGTCATGAGCAAATGAATTCAAAAAAAGTACCTCAATATAGTTAAAAAGAAGTAATATTTAATGAATGCTCTAACTAATAAAAAAAACTCTAAACTCCTCCTTGGAAGGAAGTTTAGAGTTTCTTTTTTATGACGTACTTTTTCTATACAGTACCCTTCAAGTTACAAGTCCAAGTATTTTCCGTGCACTTTTGAAATTCACTTGCCAAAATTTCTAAAACCACCAATTCCTTGATTTAAGTCAATGAGATTCTTCCTCAGGCAAAATACAATAGTTATGAAATCAAATTCGAGGAGGATCTTTCGTGAAATTAAGCAGAACAACGAATCAAAATTTTCAGCAGAAAGCAGCTTTCCTTTCAGGTGTCGCCTTGCTTGTCATGACATTGGCTGCATTCTTTGCTCACGGGTATGTGCACAGTTCATTAGTCATAGATGGAGATGCGGCAGTTACATTAAAAAACATCCATGCCTCTCCATCCATGTTTCGGCTTGAGATATTTGGATGGCTGATTATTCTCATAACGGATTTAATCGTATCGTGGGGTTTTTATGTCTTCCTAAAACCGTTTCACCTGGGTTATGCCTTATTAGCCGGCTGGCTTCGTTTACTTTACACAGCCATTCTAGCGATTGCGGTTTCACACCTTGTTATAGCCAATAGCCTTGTTCAAGCCACAGTGTCAGTTGGAGCACACCACGTCATGGCTTCCATCACAGCATTTGAAGCCATCTGGTCCTTTGGATTAATTATATTCGGGCTTCATCTTATCGTAGTTGGCCTGATAGCCGTGGATACAAAGAAAATACCAAAAGTTATTAGCATTCTAGTCGTATTAGCTGGTATCAGCTACTCGTTCATTCATTCCATGTACGGTTTCATCCCACAAATGGAACGTTTTACAGGGGTACTGGAATTAATTCTTATGGTTCCCATGTTCATAGGAGAATTAGGTTTTGGTATATGGTTACTGATGAAAGGGAGAAAGTTGACTTTGGACGAATACTAATCCACTATTCTGAGGTGATTAGCTGACCGTTTCTTAATACGGCTTAGGGATTCCGGCTTGATTCCCAGGTAGCTTGCCAGCTGGTACTGAGGAACCCTGTCCACTAACCCTGGTCTTTTTTCCATCAAAGCATGATATCGTTCTTCAGGGGTCGAGGAGATGAAGGCGGAGAAATCATCTCTCATAGCACCCATATCCTCTTCCATCATTTTGCGAGTCATGGCTTCTAATACCGGATGTACATCGTAATTTTCCTGCTCCGTAGATAAATCACCTACAACCAGTGTACAGTCTTCCAAACAGCTAAGAGCGTATGGAGAACCTTTATCCGTCGTATGCTGATTAAAGATCGTCACACTTTGTTCTTCGGTGATGAAATTGTACGTATTCTCATTTCCATTTTCATCTACAGCAAACTGCCGTACACACCCTTTTAAAACAAAATAGCATTCATCGGGAATGTCTCCCTGATGTAAAAGGATCGTTCCTTTCTTAAAAACAACCACCAGAACATTCTCAGTCAGTTTTTTTTAATTCGGACTCGCTGAGATCGGAAAACCGTTTCATATACTGGATAAGGACATCTTTCATGCTAGTCAGCTCCCTTATCTGGAATGGTATTGGTCCTTCTAGTATAGCAGTATGGAACAAGTATAGGAACAATGGACGGAGGTTGAGATAGGATAGTCGGAAATGATTCAATAGGAAATAAACTTTACTGACCAGGTTCGCTAAACAGAAACTCACATGATATGATCAATGATCGATGTGGCACGCAGGATTCTTAGAAATTTTTATAGAGGAGGAGATTCATGTGAACCTATTTTTCTTTATTTCAGTAATTGTTGCTCTGACTTTCACCTTTTTATATTTCGTACTCCAATTTGACTTTAAAAAGAAGCAATTAGAGTTAGAAGAAAAGAAACTGGAGTTTGAAAAGAAAAAATTTGAACAAAACCAGAAAGATCAGGAAGAAGAAAATCATTAACATGGCGACCGTTCTATGGATATTGAAATTGGATGGACAGGCAAAACATTCGTTGTATTCTCACCATAAAAAAGAAGGTCTCCAAAGAGACCTTCTTAACGATCAGTTCCTATCCAATTGAACTAATCCCTTTTCAATCGATCAAGCAGCTGTGAAAGCGCAGGATCATTTAAATAGTTTCCAATAGAAATGATTTCCTTATCAGGATGAGCCCTTCTCGCTCTTTCCTCTAAGTCTTCATGAACGACAATGATGTCTGAATGTTCGGGAGCATCTTCTATTCTGTAATGTTTAACTTCAATGCCTTCAATATTATTCTTTTGCAATTTCTTTCTAAAAGTGGTTGCGCCCATTGCACTGCTTCCCGCACCGGCATCACATACAAAAGAGATTTTATTGATTTCTTCATCTTTTTTTCCAGGGGTAGAAGACTTTTTCCCTTCTTGCTTCATAGCTTTGGACTTTTCTACAGAAGCAGAGATATCCTCATCTTCAGAACTTTTGTCAAGTTTCAGAATGAGCGCTGTAATTAGGAATGTTACAACGGCAGCTACTAGGACACCAGAAATAATTCCAATGAAGCTTCCTTTTGGTGTTAATCCAAGATAGGCGAAAATAGAGCCAGGACTTGGTCCGGCGACGAGTCCCGCGTCAAATAAACTGAAAACAGCTATACCTGACGCACCACCGGCAATCATCCCTATTATTGTAAGGGGTTTCATTAATACGTATGGGAAATATAGTTCATGAATTCCACCGAAGAAGTGGATGATGATTGCACCTGGAGCCGTTCTTCTAGCTGTCTTTTTGCCGAAGACAGTGAATGCCAGCAACAATCCAAGCCCTGGGCCGGGATTAGAAGCTACAGTAAAGTATATAGACTTTCCTGTTTCAGCGGCCGCTTGCATTCCCAAAGGATAATAGATCCCTTGATCGATGACGTTGTTTAAGAATAGTACCTTTGCCGGCTCATTAATGAGAGAAAGCAGAGGCAATAAACCAGTAGCAACTAGCGCCTCAATGGCGGCTGTGACAAGGTTATTTGCCGATTCTATTGTAGGACCTATAAAGTAGAAGGAAATAATCATCAATAGGAATCCTAAAATCCCCAGCGAGAAATTATTAACAATCATTTCAAATCCGGCCGGAATTTTATTTTCAATAAGGTTGTCGAATTTCTTGATGATCAAACCGCCTAACGGGCCAATTATCATAGCTCCGAGGAACATTGGAATATCTGATCCAACGATCAATCCAATAGCCCCGATAGCCCCCATCACAGCTCCTCTTTGGCCTCCAACCATTCGTCCCCCTGTACTGGCTAAGAGTAAAGGCAGCAAGTATTTAATAGCCGGGCCGACGATCTGGGCAAGCTCTTCATTGGGGATCCAGCCACTTGGTATAAACAAAGCTGTCAATAGTCCCCAGGCTATAAAAGCTCCGATATTCGGAAGAACCATATTTGTTAAAAATCCACCAAATGCTTGTACTTTTGCTCGCGTAGAAGGAGTTTTGTTTATTTCTTCAACATTATCCGTTACTCGTGCTGATTCACCCATATTTATCGTTCCTTTCTGATAATTCAGTAAATTTAAAAGCTACGATCAGAAGTAAAGGAAAAGACAGAGGTTGCTTTCACCGTTTAATTAAGTTCAGGTCTCTTCAACCATTTGTAACACGTCGAATATTTCCTGCTCACTTTTAGCTTCTTCGAGTTTATTCTTAATATCGTCCTCCATAAGAATAGTAGACAAATCGGATATTAGATCTAAGTGTCCAGTGCTATCCTCAGCAGCTAATACGAAAAAAGTGTGAACTTCTTTATCTTTTGGAAACATTACGGGTTCTTCCAGTTTTAAATAGGATACACTTGTTTTGACTACGCTGCCTTCATTTTTAGCATGAGGCATTGCAATGCCAGGGACAATGACAATATATGGACCATTTGTATTTACATTCTGAATCATATCATCCACATAGCTTTGTGTGATCGACCCATCATTTAATAATGGATCAGCTGCTTCTCGTATGCCATTTTCCCAGGAATCAACGGAGGGTAAGAAACGGATATTTCCTTCTAAATACTCGGCTAACATAGTAACATCACCTTTCATTTATGATTGTATTGAGTAATTTTCTTTCAATTTAATATAGTTATCTTTGATCTTTCTCTTTAAGCTTGTATCCTCTATTTCCGTGAAATGGGTAATCGCTTGTTCGATTCCATGTTCACGAATATAGGATTGAATAGTAACAGCCTCTTCATCGTGAGGGTTATCAAATAAGAAGGCTGTGGCTACCGCAGTTGTGAGTTTCTCTACTGGCAAACCCAACTCGTAAAGGACTCGGGTGGGTTTGACCAATCGCTCATTAAATCCCAGCTTTCTGATTGGCGACCTTCCCACTCGTAAAATATCATCACTTATATTAGCATTTTTAAATCGCTTTATCGTCTTACTAATAAACTCCCTCATTTCCTCGGGATCAAAATGATACGTGTGAGTAAAATAACCCGCGGATTCCTTAAGAGTCTCTCGCAAGAACTTTTCAATTTCGGGGTTCGTTAAGGCGTTTTGTATCGTCCCATAACCTTCCAGAAATGCTGTATAAGCTGTGGCCGCATGGCCCAGATTGACGATATACAACTTTCGTTCAATATATGGTTTTAATTCCTCTACATAAGTGGCGTTACTTATAGATGGCAAATCTGAATTAAGCATTCCTGACTTTTCGATCATCCATTCGTAATAAGGCTCTACAAGGGTAACTTCACCTTCACTTCTCTCTTCAGATAGTGAAAGTCGATCGATCGCTGAATTCGGAAACCCAGCATGTGAACGGATAGCATCCATTTCACTTGTGGAGACAACTCTATGAATCTCTTCTTTCAATTTAGAGGAAGCATTAATCATGTTCTCATTAGCAATGACATCCACGTTGCCCTTATCCAATTGAATTCTTTTTAACAGCCCTTCGGATATTACGGGCGCAATCTTAGTTAAATTACCTGCTCCTACAGAGGTGGTGATGAGGTCAGCTTCCACGATTGCATCAACCACTTGTTCCTTTGAACTGCTGTGCAGTGCACGTACAGGGGAAATGGACTCTACCGTATGATCTTCATCTAATAGTTCCAACGAATAATAGTTGCTGCTATTCATATGGTTGACCGCTTCTTCGTTTACATCGACAAAGCATAAGTCGAATCCACTTTTATTCAACAAATATCCGATTAAACCCTTACCGATATTTCCTGCACCGAAATGTAGCGCTTTCATAATTGACCCTCCTTTACAGTTCCCGCGGCCTCATTGGGCAGGCCTATTCTAAATTCGCGTGGTGCTCCCATAGGGATTCCAACTCAATATTTTTGTTATTTACCATCATCAATGCGAGCGTGTCTCCCAATAACAATAGACTCTGCTCAAATAAGCTCTTCATCGGCTGCTCAGAATGGACTTCTCCAGGAGTATCTACTTTAGAACTTACAGGGATTCTGACAAATAGATCTGAATATTCGCTCATTGGACTATTTGGATTTGCTCCGATATGGGCAACTCTTGCATTAAATTGCTTGGCTTTGTTAGCAATAATCAATGGAAATTGCGTTCCCCCGCTTCCAGATCCGACTATGAGTAAATCCTTATCTGTAATAGCCGGTTCAGTGATTTGGCCCACCACATACGTTTTAATGCCGAGGTGTGCTAATCTTTTGGCTATGGCTTTTAAGGATAAAAGGACCCTTCCTACACCCACAAAAAATACTTTTTCAGCGTTGTTGATTTCAATTAATAATTTTTCAACATCTTCGCTATTGATATTAGTTAAGCTTGATGTAATTTCATCCGTTATTTTTTTGGTTGCATAATTATAGTCGCTCATATTATTTAGCCTCCTCATATAATCCCTCAAGGATTAATTCTTCTATCCGTTTCTTATTGTCTGCTAAACTATTGTCTGATTTGAATAAACTTGTACTGCCCGCTACTAATATATCTGCGCCAGCGTTTACCAGCCCGGATATGGTGTTTAGAGAAACACGTCCATCCACTTCGATTTTTGTATCCAGTCCTTTAGATTTAATCAAGTTAGATAAATCTTGCACTTTCTTTGAAGCATAAGAGACCTGCTCTTCGTTTTTATCCGTTGCAAAGCCTGGATTGATTAACATCAGTAAAACGGTGTCACATTGCGGTAATACATATTCCAGAACAGATAATGGAGTTGCCGGGTTGAGAGCAATGCCGACTTTGGTGTCGTGTTTTTTAATTAAATTGATATAACGATCGATATGTCTGCTGGTTTCAATATGGAAAGTTATTTGATCGACACCTATCTTGAGCATCTCTTGAATGAAAAACTCATTGTCATTCGACATAATGTGAACGTCAAATTTCATATCCGTTATTTTTCTTAACTGCTCAATGGTTGAGATACCTAACGGCATGCTTGGGCTGAAACTTGCATCAATGACATCAATGTGTAACGTATCCAGTCCCTCTCTCTCAATTTCTTTTACGCTTTTTTCTAGATTACAGAGATCTGCACACATGATGGATGGAGCTATAGTAACTTTTTTCTGCACGTTTATGCCTCCTTGTTTGTGTTTGAATGCCTTTTCATTCATGTTAATGCATGTTATTTAAAATGTAAACCATGTTTTTTGCATTTTTCTGCATCTTTTTGCTTGTTAGTATTTTTTATTTTATAATATGTGGTAGATCTCAAGAAATTATATGAGGAGAAAAAAGTATATGCTTAAACAAGAACGCCAACAAAAAATTGTTGATATTCTAAATGATGAACACAAAGTTATTGCTAGCGACTTAAGCAAACGACTTTCCGTTTCAGAGGATACAATTAGAAGAGACTTAAAAGAATTAGATCACCAGGGTGTTATTAAGAGAGTACATAGCGGGGCATTGAGAAAAGGGCCACCCGTCGAAGACTTTTCAACGAGGCAGGAAATTTATAATGAAACAAAATTGAATTTGGCTACCAAGGCCTTAGACCTTATTAAAGACGATATGGTTATCTTAATAGATGGAGGGACGACTAACTTACAATTAGTACAGCAGCTGCCTTTATCTCTTAAGGGTACTGTGATCACGAACAGCCCCCCTATTGCTATGGCACTTTCTAATCATAAAGATGTGGAAGTCATCATGATTGGAGGAACTTTATTTAAGCAGTCCATGGTTAATTTGGGGATTGATACCTTTGAATCCTTAACTACAATGAGGGCAGATTTATATATAATGGGGATTTATAAAATAGATCCTCAAATAGGAATAAGTGTTCCTAGCTTGTCGGAGGCTCTAGTTAAAAGAAAAATGGCATCTATTTCTACTGAAATTCTGGGAATGGTTACGAATGACAAGTTAGATACGATTTCAAATCATATCGTTTGTCCAACAGACAATTTGACTTACTTAATAACCGAACAAGTGAAACCGGATATTAAAAAATTGTACGAGAATCAAAGCATCATTATTATCGATTAATATCATGGTGAGGTTTTTCCAACTTGGCCATAAACCTTTACCGATATATATTGAAGGAAGATCAGTCTAATTTTGAATAAAAAAAAGACAGAAAGGTAGTCTTTCTGTCTTTTTCATTAAAAAGTATTTAACATTAATATCACTGACTGATGATTACCTACATCACTGAACCGACGACGCATGGAGCACTCAATCGGTTCAACCAGCCTGCCCCCTCTATTTCAGTAGAAAGTCGAAATCAGGCTTTTCTTGTCCATACCTACATATTCTTTAACATTTCTTCAATCACATGACTGGAATTTTGAGCTGCTTCTTCCACAAAGTTTTCCTGAATTCCAGCCGCTTCTTCTCCTGCATCATCGGAAGCTGAACGAATGACTACGTACGGAATTTCATTTAAGTAGGCAACCTGTCCAACAGCCGCGCCTTCCATCTCCACGACATAAGCATCAAACGTTTCATAGATCCAGTCCGTTTTTTCCTGGCTTGCGATGAATTGGTCTCCTGTCGCAATCGGTCCCTTGAATACATCTACGTAATCAGGCAGACCTTTTGTACCTTTCTTAGCTAGCTCAATCAATTCTTGATCCGCTTCAAAATATCGTGTGTCCATGTATGGAATTTGGCCTGGCTTGAAATCTTTAGCCGTTTCGTCCATGTCATGATGCACGGTCTTCGTAGAAATAACGATGTCTCCAAGACCTAGATCAGGGTGGATCCCGCCTGCAACACCAGAGTTAATCAATACATCTGCATCAAACTCGCTGATGAGCATTTGAGCTGCGGAAGCGGCATTCACTTTCCCTATTCCGGATTTGACAAGTACAATAGGCTGGCCTTCTAAAGTTCCTTCGTAAAAGGTTAATTTCCCTTTTTCCGTAGTCTCTTCCACTTCCATATGAGAATGAAGAATGTCAATTTCCACTTCCATTGGACCAATGATTCCTATTACTTTTTCTTCCTCTTTGTCAGCTGCTGCTGCATCCTCGGGCTGTTCCCCACACCCCGCCATTAAGAAAACGAAAAGCACGCCCCCGATTAAAATAATTAGTCTTTGTTTTAAACTCATACTAATTCTCCTCCCAATAAATAAAATACGAACATTATGTAATAAATAATTATCAATGTACGTTTTTTATTCTACACAACTCACTTCTTCTTGCCAACCTTTCTTTTCAAATTTAAAAAAACGAATTTTTATAAAAAAGCGCAATCTAGGCCAACGTTGGACTGCTCATGATTACTCCTCACCAGCCTAATACAATCGATGTCCAAGAAGTCAGTTAACTTAAGCCATCTATGGCTAAGTTTTGCACAGGGTAGATCGTCGCTTATAAAGCGTGCACCTATACTTTTCAACCGCAGTGAATGAGGGTATGGTTAAACAAGTAAAAAATAAAAAGGAGTCTGAAGAGCAACTATGGCTTACATATTCTTAATTATCGGCTTCGGCTTATTAATTAAAGGAGCCGATTTATTTGTTGATGGATCATCTAACATTGCCAGGCTGCTCCGTGTTCCGCCTATTTTAATCGGGTTAACGATTGTGGCGTTTGGCACAAGCTCACCTGAAGCAACCGTCAGTATCCTTGCCGCTTTACAGGGGAATGCGGAAGTTTCATTGGGTAATGTGGTTGGAAGTAACGTTTTTAATATCACATTAGTGGTCGGTATCGCAGCCTTCCTCTATCCACTGATGGTAGAGAGTGAAACGACCAAGAAAGAAATTCCGTTTACATTGCTGGCGAGCGGCGCTTTACTCGTACTGATCAGTGACACGAAGTTACAGGGATTAAGTGACAACCTGCTCACACGCAGTGACGGCATCATCTTTTTATTGTTTTTATCCATTTTTATGTATTATGTGATTGAAGTGGGCTTGGAAAGTCGAAAAGGCTCAACAGATGAGCCCATTCCTTCAGATATTAAGTGGGGGAAAAACATTGGTTTAACGTTTGCAGGTTTAATAGCCATTATTTTTGGGGGTGACCTGGTAGTAGACAGCGGTACAGCCATTGCCTATGATCTTGGAATGAGTAAAACATTAGTAGGGTTAACCATCATTGCGATCGGGACATCGCTTCCTGAACTGGTAACCTCCATCTCCGCTGCCTTAAAGAAAGAAAGTGGAATTGCCCTGGGGAATGTCGTTGGGAGTAATATTTTTAATATCTTATTTGTGCTTGGTGCTTCAGCTGTCATTACGCCTTTACCTGTAAATGGAAAGATATTTACCGACGTGATGATTATGATTGTATTGAGCTTGTTGTTACTCTTATTTTCGAGGACCCATTATAAAATTGGAAAAAGAGAAGGTTTCATCCTTCTGACGATGTATATCATTTATCTTGTTTTTATTATCCTGAGAAACTGAAAATTATATGAACAGAACACTACAAATGAAAAGCTATCTTAAGCTCCATTTCCTTCAAAAATGGGGCTTCCTATCTTTTATACTGAACATTCCACTCGAATGCAGGCGCTCCTCTAATCCATTCACCCATCCTCCTCTTTATTCTGCTATAAATCTAGCCAAAGCTTAACTTTATTCCTAAAGAAGAATGATAGACTTAAGAGAATCATAAATAACAGGACGGCCGCCCCGATAATGAGCGGATCTCCTTCCATCAAGCTTGCTCCTAAAGTTCCATAAGCAAATACACCGGGCAGAATTCCAATCCACGTGGCAGAAAGATAGGTTGAGAAACGTATCTTCGTCATACCTGACAGATAACTCAGCAAACTAAAACCCATCAGAGGGAAAAGACGTAACACGAGCACAAACCAAAACCCCTGTTTGTTCATTTTTTCTTCCGCTTTAGCAGACCAGGAATATTGATTTAATTGAAGTACCGCTTTCCCGAAAAAACGTCCAATTAAGTATCCCGTAGCAGCTGCCCCGCCCGCTCCGAGCCAAATATACAGAGTTCCCGGCCAAATCCCATAAGCTAAACCGGCACTCATCGACAAAATCGGAGCAGGAAACATCATAAATGGAGCAGCCATATAAGCTCCTATGAAGATGAAAGGTGAGAACCAGCCAAAAGCAGTAAACATTTCCTGAAGATCATTCGGAGTGATATGCCATCTGAAATGAATGAAATAAACCACCGTCGAAATCAAGATAACAAATATCAAAATTCTCGATGCATAACTTCCCCGGCTCATTACCCCCACCTTCTTCCCCCTTCTGACTTCTATCTTCATTATATAGTTTTATTCCTTGCTTTTTGTGAAAGAAAAAATAAAAATTGAAACAAAAACTCAAAAAAACCCTCTTTTACTAAGAGGGTTTTTCACATGGAAGAATTATAAATGCTCACCATGCTGAAGCTTCCTTATATGTTCTCTTAAGTCTTCTTTTCTTACTCGCCAGTGACGCCCGATTTTAAAGCCCGGGATACGTCCTTCCTGTACCAATTTGTATGTGGTCACTTCACTAATTTGAAGATAATCAGCAACTTGAGAAACCGTCATGATTTCTTGTTCTTTGTCCATGGACAGACCTTCCTTTATTACGTTTGTATTTTCTATATACAAGTTTATACCTTCTGCCCTTGTAACTCAAATTATTTTCTCACACAACGACTTTCTTAAACTTCAGTGCTGATTTCACGGTATAGCTCCCGATACTGGAAGACTCAGTTTCGAGACTTTTGAGAGAATTAGGTCCTGCGGGGGACAATTTCGCTTTCCGGCCCTGCACGACGCAGGGTCGTTCGACGTTGCCACACGACGTGGCGTTCTTAGTCGAACCTCTTCTGTGGTGAGCTTCCTCGGGCTTCACAGCCTGTAATGACCCCCAAATGTTGGACACCTCACGAAACCTAGGAGGGATCCACCATATGTCCAAACTTACTTCCCAAGAAAAACACTTGGCCGTACACCGCTATCTAACGGAAAATGTCAGTTTTCG
>NZ_JBQQCN010000009.1:0-136006 GCF_052246795.1 Halobacillus sp. K22
AAACCGAAAACTATCCAAATCGATTAGTGATGCGAGCTGGTCGATGTTCACGTCTATGCTCGAATACAAAGCAGAATGGTACGGAAAACAATTGATACCCGTATCGAAAATTTTTGCGAGTTCGCAACTGTGTTCCTGTTGTGGATACCAAAACGGTGAGGTGAAGAATCTCGCTGTTCGAACGTGGGATTGCCCGAATTGTGGCAGCCACCACAACCGCGATCTAAATGCGAGCTTCAATATATTGAAGGAGATTCAAAGGATCCTTCCCACCGTCGGTGCAACGGGGCTAGCCTAATCATTTGAACGAACCGTTAGGTTCGTGCTCTTAGGAATCCCCCAACTTCAAGGAGCGTCAGCGAGTAAGTGGGGTAGTTCAAGAAATCTCAAACTCGCTTGAAGCAAGAAATATTGTTAAACTTATTAATGGTATTTTTTGCTGCAAGCATGATCGATGTTTTTTGCCAGAGCTTTTATCCCCAATTCCGACCTTCACTCGTGAGCGGTTTTAAGGGAATACGATTACATCCATTTTAGATTTTAATATGTCCATCTTAGGAGGAAACTGTACGTGATTATTGCTATTATCTTTTTGTTATTTGTCTCACTCTTCTTTTCGGGGAGCGAAACAGCTTTAACAGCTGCTAATAAAATGAAATTACAATCAAGAGCAAATAATAATGACAAGAAAGCAGAAAATCTGCTCCAGCTAATCTCAAGACCGAGTGAGTTCATTACCACTATTTTAATCGGGAATAACATTGCGAACATTTTATTGCCCACTCTTGTTACAACCCTTGCGATTCAATATGGGTTCAGTGTAGGGTTAGCTTCAGCTATTCTGACGGTGACGATTATCATCTTTTCCGAAGTCATTCCGAAATCTATAGCAGCTGCATTTCCTGATCGTATTTCTTTACTGGTGTCACCTGTGATTCGTTTTTTTGTATTTGTATTTAAACCAATTACCATTGTACTTAATAAACTGACAGGTGTGATCACTAAGGCACTTGATAAAGGTCAATCTAATGAAGTTTCCATCTCTAAGGAAGAGTTGAGAACTATGGTTGATATTGCAGACTCTGAAGGAACCTTTAACGAAGAAGAATCTCTTCGTATCAAAGGTGTATTGGATTTTTATAACCTGAATGTAAAAGACGTCCTGAAGACCCCGAGAGTAGACATGATTGCTCTTCCCGCAGATGCTTCTTTTGAAGAAGTCAGAGATATCGTAATTCAGAACCCTTACACACGATATCCTGTGTATAGAAAAGACATGGATGACATCATAGCTGTTTTCCACTCGAAGTATTTGACCTCCTGGTCCATGGATCCTGAAAAACCATTGGAGACTTTTACTTACAAGGAACCATTAATCATTTACGAGTTCCAGAAAATTGAGTGGGTATTTAAAAAGATGACGAGAGAACAAAAGCACATGGCTATTGTGCTCGATGAATATGGCGGAACCGAAGGAATTTTAACACACGAAGATGTTATTGAAGCTATGATTGGGCTGGAAATTGAAGATGAGATGGACACCCAAACGGATACGATTATTGAGAAAGTTTCAGAAAATGAGGTTATCTGTGATGGAAAAATAACTCTGCGCCGATTGAATTCTATCTTCGATACTGAGATACCTGAGGAAGAAGATGTACTAGCAGGATACTTATTAGAGGAGTTTAACGTGTTTCCAGAAGAAGGAGCTGTATTGGAGAGAAACGGCATTTCATTTAAAATACTTGAGATTCAAGGCAGGAAGATCAAAAAAGTTCAGGTAGTTAAATAACTTTGTGAACCAGGGAGTTCAGAAGATACTGCACAATGATAAACTTGCCCGCTTACAATGGTGGTCTCTAAGATTTAGAGGAGCGATCTTATAAGGTCGCTCCTTTTTGTTTGCTTAACCCAGCTTTCTTTAGGCCATTCTTGGATTCATTGGCATAAGATGAATCTTTTTATGCAAACTAAGGGAATCAAGAATTCTTTGGAGGTGTCTGCGTATGAATATAGCAATTATGGGAGCCGGTTTAGCAGGACTTTCGTGTGCATTAACCCTTGAAAAATATGGATATCAAGCGGATATTTTTGAACGACGGGAAGAGGTAGGGGATCGATTTGTCATAGCGGAAGCCATGTTTTCCATGTTTCACACTCCTTATGATGATGCGATTAAGTTTCTTTCGGAAACACATGATATTCACTTAAAGCCTTCAAGCAACCTGCAAAAAGTCCATTTTTATTCAAAGAATGAGTCTTCCTTTATCGATGGACATCTTGGTTTCACCAACATGAGAGGGAAGCACCCGGATTCTTATGAAAAGCAAATGGAAAGTCAGCTGAAAGGAAAAATTAAATATAACCAGAATGTTACTTATGAGGAACTCTCAAAGGAATACACGCATATCGTTTTAGCCACAGGTGATCCACTGGATACTAAAAAAATCCAGGCCTATGACGTTGCTTTTAAAGCAAGTTTTAAAGGAGCAGTCGTCAGGGGTGATTTTAATCAGACAGAGGCCTATGTGTTTTTTAATCACGATTATGCTCCTAAAGGAATGGGTTATTTACTGCCCCATTCTGATTGTGAAGCTTCGCTTGTACTGGTTTACCCGCAATATCCTGAGAATGAGCATCTGGATAAGGAAAAGTTATGGAAGATGTGTCTGGCAGATTGTTGTAAACGATTGGATCAAGAATTTGCAATTATCAATGAGTATTCCATAAAGGATTATCGCATTGGAAAGTCAGAAACCGATCGAATTGGAAATACATTTTTTATCGGAAATTGCTGGGGATCAATTACGCCTGTATTTGGCTTTGGGCAATTTGAATCGATCCTAACGGGGATTTATGCCGCACATGATATCGCAGGTGTAGGGAATTACACTAAGCTCGTTAAGCCGCTTTCTCAGAGTTACCACGACTCCCTCACTTTGCGTAGAACTATGGAGAAATTTGATAATAATAAACTGGATCTGATTACGAAGTCGATCAACATTCAGTTAATCGAAAGTATGATTACGAATAAAAACTTAAATTTAATGAAGATCTTGAGCCGCATCATTCATCCATTTAGTCGAAAAGCATAGCACACCGCTGAACCATGCCCCTCGTCTTAGTAACTAAAAGTATCGGACGACTCCAGTTCTCCTGGAACAAAGGAGCCGATGCTTTGGCATTTGTGTGAGCGGATTGAATAAATGATCATTCCCCTGAGACAAAGTTGAATGTGATAAGCTATGAATAACAGAGGAGGGGAATAAGAATGAGTGAACGAACAGCTGCAACCGTGCAATCTGTAGACCGGGCTTTAACTATTCTTCAGCTTTTACAGGAGAATTCCGAGGGGCTTGGAGTTACAGAAATTGCTCACCGTTTAGATGTGGCGAAAAGCACGGTTCATAGACTACTGGCTTCATTAAAGCAAAAAGGGTATGTAAGACAAGATGACATGCTTGAGAAGTATCGTCTAGGATTAAAATTGCTTGAACTTGGCGAGACAGTCTCGGAAAACCTGGATATACGAACAACGGCAAATCCTTTTTTAGTGAAGCTTGCCCAGGAGACAGGTGAGACCATTCATTTAGGAATTAGAGAGGAGGCAGAAGTCATCTACGTCGATAAAGTAGAGCGATATGCACCGATTCGTATGTACTCTTCCATTGGAAAGCGGGCCCCGCTATATTGCACAGGGATCGGAAAAGCACTGCTCGCATTTGTCTCTAGTGAAGTACAAGATCATTTAATGAGTATCCTTAAATTAAAGGAGTACACACCCCATACAATTACGGATAAAGACGAGCTAAAGAGTCACTTGGAGTACATACGTAAACAGGGTTATTCGATAGATAATGAAGAACATGAAAGGGGAATGCGTTGTACGGCAGCACCGATTTGGAATCATCGCGGTGAAGCGATAGCGGCCATTAGTGTGGCAGGTTCCACTTCAAGGATGACAGAAGAAAAGGTTGAAGCTTGTACGGACAGTCTCTTGCGTACATCCCTTGAGATTTCCCGTATGCTTGGGTATTGAAGGAGAGACATACAGTTGACAAAAACAGCTGGAATACTTTAGGTTTTTAGTAGTTGAACTTTTTTTATAATTAAAAAGTGGAACAACGTTCCGTAATAAGGAACATTGTGGAGGGGAGATTTTGATGACAGTACTGGAAATGATCGAAAAAGAAAAGCTGGTAGCCATTCTGCGGCTTCAAGATACGCAAACTCTCGAGTCTATAGTGAAAAGCTTATATGACGGTGGGATTCGTATTCTTGAAATAACGATGAACACACCACATGCACTCGAAACCATTCAACAAGTGAAAGAGCAGTATCCTGATATGATCGTTGGAGCAGGGACTGTACTTGATGGCAGCTCGGCCCGCGACGCCATTCATTCAGGTGCTGACTTCATGCTTGCACCCACTTTAAAGGAAGAAACCATTCAAACTGGAAACCGTTACGGCGTACCAGTTATACCAGGAGTTTTTACACCAACTGAGGTATTAACCGCTTACGAGTACGGAGCATCCCTGGTAAAGGTTTTCCCGGCAACTCAGGTGAATACTGGTTATATTAAGGATCTTAAAGGCCCTATGCCATTTATTAACGGAATGGCTGTCGGAGGAATTTCTACATCGAATTTGGAAGATTACCTAAAAAGCGGGTGGCACTCCGTAGGCCTTGGAAGTTCGCTGGTTCATCCAAAATGGGTGGAGCAGAAGGAATTTCATAAAATTGAAGCAGCGGCGAGAGAGCTGGTCTCCATTCGAGATCAAGTCTTTGAAGATTGAGGAGGGGACTTTATGGCTAAGATAATCATCGATTGTGGAACGACTAACTCTCGTCTGCGACTGGCAGCCGGGGAAAACGATAAGATGACAGATGTTCTGAAAATAGAAGCCGGTATTCGAAATACAGCGATGGATGGAAATACGGATCGTTTAAAATCCTATTTACAAGAGGGGATTCGGAAGCTAATCGAACGAAATGAATTAGAACTATCTGATGTCGATTATATGGCGGCTTCAGGCATGATTACATCGAATATCGGTCTCTTCGAAGTTCCGCATGTAAAGGGTCCTGCTGGAGTGAAGGACTTAGCTGCTCATGTGAAAGTGGTAAGGCTTGAAGAATTTTTTCATATTCCCTGTCTGTTTATCCCTGGTATGAAGAGCACCAGCCTGGAAGGAATGGCAGAAAGTAGTTTCATAGATAAATATGATGTGATGCGCGGAGAAGAGGTGGAATCCATCGGGCTTTGGAACCAGCAGAGGCCAGAAGGGGAAGGACTAATGGTTCTGCCCGGATCTCATACGAAATTTGTTTTTGTTGAAGCGGACGGTACCCTAAAGAGAAGCTATACTACGCTTACCGGTGAACTTTTGAAAGCGGTTCAATCGGAAACGATTTTATCCGGTTCACTTCAGGAGGAGCTGATCGAATCCTTCGCTCCTGACTCTTTTAATAAAGGGTTTGAAGCCTGTGAGAAAGTGGGGGTGACACGTGCCTTGTTCCACGTGAGGCTCCTGGATCTCCAGGGAGAATTGGATGCTAATGGACGAGCCAACTATTTGGCTGGCGTTCTTTTTCATGAAGATTGGAAAGCTATAAAACTCGAACTCTCTAAATTGAAAAGACTTTCCTGGGTAATGGTTGGAGGTTCCAGTCCACTTAAAGAGCTGTTTCTCTATTTACTACAGAAGCTTGAGCAGGACTGGAAAATCCATGAACTGGATGAGAAAAGCAGTGATATGGCCGCGTTTCATGGAGCGTTGGAAATTATAAAAGCTTATGAGGAGGAACAGAAATGAAAATTAGAAGCTATGAACTATTTCAAGTACCGCCAAGGTGGTTGTTCTTAAAGATTGAAACGGATGAAGGGATTGCCGGATGGGGAGAACCGGTGATTGAAGGAAGAGCCCACACAGTAAAGGCAGCCGTTGAAGAATTGATGGAGAATTTAATTGGAAAAGATCCTTTCCGAATTGAGGACCACTGGAATATGCTTTACCGCTCAGGCTTTTATCGGGGCGGACCGATTCTGATGAGTGCTCTTTCCGGAATCGATCAGGCATTATGGGATATTAAAGGGAAGTATTACAATGCCCCCATCTATCAATTGCTCGGAGGAGCCTGCCGTGACTCTATTAAAATTTACTCCTGGATTGGCGGCGACCGTCCTTCTGATGTAGGACAGGCTGCCAAAGAAGCGGTAAATACAGGATTTCAGGCGATTAAGATGAACGGAACAGAGGAAGTACAGTATCTGGATTCCTATGAAAAAATCGATGAAACAGTGGAGCGGGTAGCATCCGTACGGGAAGCGGTTGGCAAAGGAGTAGGAATAGGAATCGATTTTCACGGACGAGTGCATAAGCCAATGGCTAAAGTACTGGCTAAAGAGTTGGAACCCTACCGCCCTATGTTCCTGGAAGAACCTGTTCTTGCCGAAAATAATGAAGGGCTCAGGGAAATTGCGCAGCATACTCATATTCCGATCGCTACTGGTGAACGGATGTTTTCCCGCTGGGACTTTAAGAATCTCTTATCAGATGGATATGTTGATGTAATCCAGCCGGATATCTCTCATGCCGGAGGAATCACAGAAACCAAGAAAATTGCTTCGATGGCCGAGGCGTATGATGTAGCGTTGGCTCCGCACTGTCCACTTGGTCCGATCGCTCTTGCTTCCTGTCTGCACGTGGACGCGACTGCTCATAATGCGACCATCCAGGAGCAGAGTCTTGGTATTCATTACAATAAAGATAATGACCTGCTGGATTATATTAAAGACCGCAGCGTTTTTGATTATGAAAATGGGTTTGTGAAAATTCCTCAAGGTCCAGGACTTGGTATAGAGATTGATGAAGAATACGTACGTGAGCGAGCCAAGGAAGGGCATGATTGGCACAACCCGATCTGGCGCCACGATGACAACAGCATTGCTGAATGGTAAGGCGAAGAGGAAAGCTCAATTAAATTAGAGCTTTCCTCTTTTTATGAAAATTTTTTTATTCCTGCTGGTAATGGGTGAAAATCCTTATTATGGGAGTGAAAGCAGGAGATCAAGGGAGATTTTATGAAAATTAGTTTCACAAACAGGGTTGAATTGAAAAAAATTTTATGTATAATCATTAGTGAAAGAAAAAAATTTCGTTAGTAAATTCAACTTAATTAATATAATTTTTTCTGCGAATTGAAAGCGTTTACCGGTTAAACATATGAATCTAGGATATGTCGTGGAGGAAAATGATATGAAAAGAGAACTTATCGTAGCCATCGATATTGGTACGACCAGTACAAAAACATTAGCTTACGATCAGGAAGGTCGTATTTATGCGGAAGTGGAAAAAGAATATCCGCTCTATTCTCCTGAAGCCGATCGTAAAGAACAGGACCCTGATGAAATCTATGAGGCTGTTATTTATACGCTGACAGAAGTGTCACGTACGGTTAAGCAGAAAAACAGAGAGATTGCAGCAGTCAGCTTCAGCTCAGCGATGCACAGTCTTCTGGCTTTAGACGCAGACGGCCAACTGTTGACCAACGCTCTTACCTGGGCAGACCAACGTTCAGTTAAAGAAGCGGAAGAGCTGAAAGCAGGCAGAGGGCATGAGATTTACTTGCGGACTGGAACTCCGGTTCACCCGATGTCTCCACTTACAAAATTGATTTGGATGCAACGGCATGAACCTGAACTCTTCGCAAAGACAGCTAAGTGGATTTCCCTCAAGGAATACGTTTTCTACAAGTTATTTAACCGTTTTGTTATCGATCATTCCATTGCTTCCGCTACAGGCCTCTTTAACTTAAAGGAGTTGACCTGGGACAAAGAAGCTCTGGAAACAGCCGGAGTATCGGCGGAGCAGCTGTCTGAACCTGTTCCTACGACAGAAATCATTCGCGGACTTTCTAGTGAACATGCTGAGGCACTAGGCCTCGACTCTGGAACACCTTTTGTAATAGGAGCAAGTGATGGAGTGCTCGCAAATATTGGGGTGGGTGCTATTACTCCAGGATCAATCGCATGTACAGTCGGAACGAGCGGAGCGATTCGAACAGTGGTATCCGAACCGGCCGTTGATCCTAAGGGCAGAACTTTCTGCTATGCGCTCACGGAAGACCAGTGGGTAATTGGTGGACCGATTAATAACGGGGGAATTTCATTCCGCTGGGTACGCGACCAATTGTTTCCGGATTTACAGGAAAAAGCAGCCGCAAATGGTGAGAGTGCTTACGATGAATTAACAAGACGCGCTTCCAGTGTGAGTGCCGGTTCAGGCGGATTGTTGTTCTTACCTTATTTAACTGGAGAACGTGCTCCGTTCTGGGACGCAGACACGAAAGGTGTTTTCTTCGGATTGACGCTTGATCATGGAAGAGACCATATGATTCGCAGTGTTCTTGAAGGTGTCATGTTCCAAATGTATTCTGTAGCCCTTGCACTGACAGAAGCAGGTGTGGAACCGGTAGAATACCGCGCAGGCGGCGGGTTTGCACGTTCTGAACTGTGGCGCCAGATCATGACGGATATGTTCGAAACGGACATGATTATTCCGGAGAGTCATCAGGGCTCATGCTTAGGAGCCGCCTGGCTTGCTATGAAGTCTCTGAACTGGATTGATGATCTCTCAAGTATCCAGAACATACTCCAGACGACAGTGAAGCACACGCCGATTGAAGAGAATGTTCACACGTATCGCCTAATGAAACCGATTTATTTAAGATTAGCTCGAAAGCTGCCTGATGAATTCAGTGCTATTTCAGACGTGCAGCGTGAGCTTATGGAACACCATAAATAAACATTAATAAAGAGAGGAGAAGATTTAAATGGAA
This sequence comes from Halobacillus sp. K22, assembly GCF_052246795.1. Taxonomy (NCBI): domain Bacteria; kingdom Bacillati; phylum Bacillota; class Bacilli; order Caryophanales; family Bacillaceae; genus Halobacillus; species Halobacillus sp. K22. Next base: position 8,845 of record NZ_JBQQCN010000009.1, read on the forward strand.
TCGACAGCGGGGTTAGTGATTGTAGCCGTATTAGCGGTTGTAGCCTTATTATTTCTAGTTATGAAAACCAAGCTTCAAGCCTTTGTAGCGTTGCTTACCGTCAGTATTTTAGTTGGTTTGGCCGTGGGAATGAATCCTGGGGATATTATTACAACCATTGAAGATGGAATGGGAGGTACCCTTGGTTACGTAGCCGTGATTATCGGTCTTGGTGCGATGTTCGGTGAAATCCTGCGAGTTTCAGGAGGAGCAGAACGTCTTGCTCTTACACTAATTGATAAATTTGGAGAAAAGAACATTAGCTGGGCTCTGGGTCTGACGGGTTTTATTGTTTCTATCCCGGTTTTCCTTGATGTCGCGCTCGTGATCTTAGTTCCAATGCTTTACAGCTTGACACAGCGTACGAAAAAGTCATTATTATATTTTGGTATTCCATTACTTGCGGGTCTTGCGGTTACGCATAGTTTCATCCCGCCGACTCCTGGTCCGATCGCCGTAGCCTCCTTGCTTGGCGCAGACCTGGGCTGGGTCATCCTATTTGGTTTCTTGGCTGGTATTCCTGCCATGATTCTTGCTGGACCTGTTTTCGGAAAGTATATTTCTAATAAAATTCACGTTGGGGTTCCAGACTACATGCTCGAACAAGTGAAGAATGTGGATTACGACCAGAAGAACCTTCCGAGCTTCAAGAGTGTTGTAGCGATCATTACCCTCCCTCTGGTGTTGATTTTAATCAATACGTTGTCTGGTCTTGTGCTGCCCGATGATAGCACGGCACAGAGCATTCTTACATTTGTGGGTCACCCATTTGTGGCATTAACGATAGCGGCATTGCTGACGTTCTACATCTTTGGAATTAAACGCGGCTATTCTAAAGAACAAGTACAGGAAATTACGACGAAAGCCCTTGAGCCTGCAGGTATTATTATTCTAGTAACGGGTGCCGGTGGTGTGTTCGGTGAAATGCTGATTCAATCAGGAATCGGAGATATTCTTGCCAATGCCATGGAGCAGACGCAGATGCCAATTCTCGTATTCGCCTTCCTAACCGCTACTGTTGTTCGTATCGCGCAGGGTTCTGCTACCGTTTCAATGATCACAGCAGCTGGACTTGTTTCTCCACTGCTTGAGACATTTGATGTAAGTGAACCTATGCTTGGGCTACTGGTAATTGCTATAGCATCCGGTGCTACCGTCGTTTCTCACGTCAACGATTCAGGTTTCTGGCTAGTAAACCGTTATTTCGGATTGACGGAAAAAGAAACCCTTCAATCCTGGACGGTTATGGAAACCATTATCGGTCTTGTAGGATTCGGAGTTGCATTGATCCTGAGCATCTTTGTATAAACCAATGAAGAGGCTTCCGTTATAGGGAGTCTCTTTTTTTGTGTTTTGGCTCTTTTTTAATCTCCATATTGATTTATTACAGTTAAGCTCCCTTAACTGGAAGACTCAGTTTCAAGACTTTTGTGAGAATTAGGTGCTGCGGGGGACGATTTCGCTTTCCGGCCCGTTAGTTAGAGTCTTCTTGGGTGAAAGATCAACCATAACTTTTAACATAGCCTTGTATATTTAATAGACTCCGGTCATGTTAAACGAATTCTATGAACAATCCATTGAATTTTCAGAAAACTATAGATATAGTAAAAGTATTGAAGCTGTTTCACTAAAAAGGAATGGCTTTTTTATTAGCAAACCACATACTATCCAGTTAGTATGTGAATAAATTTCGGAGGTGAATGGGGAAATGGGAATGGTAGAAACTGTCCTTGGATCGTTGGATACAGAGGAATTAGGGAAAACATTGATACATGAGCATTTCTATTTTGGCTATCCAGGGTTTCAGGGTGACCTTACACTCGGAAGATTTGATTTTGAAGAAAAAAGGCGTGAGGGTATAGAAATTGCTAAAATGATCCAGCAGCAAGGTGTCAAAACAGTAGTGGACCCGACGCCCAATGAATGTGGGCGTGACGTTCGGCTGCTTCAAGCTGTATCGGAAGACACCGGGCTGAATATTATTTGTGCGACCGGCTTCTATTACGAAGGAGAAGGGGCAACGCCTTACTTTAAGTTTCGTCAGCAGCTGGGAACGGCAGAAGAAGAAATCTATGAAATGTTCATGGAAGAGATTACTCGTGGAATTGAAGGAACGGGCATCAAACCAGGAATTATTAAACTTGCCTCCAGCAAAGATGAAATTACATCTTATGAAAGCATGTTTTTTCGAGCAGCAGTAAGGGCGCAAAAAGAAACAGGGATTGTACTTTTAACCCATACGCAGGAGGGGACAATGGGACCTGAGCAGGCGGCATTCCTGATTGAAGAGGGAGCGGATCCTTCAAAGATCGTTATTGGACATATGTGCGGAGCAACTGATATGAACCAGCACTTGCAGGTACTTAGACAGGGTGTTTATATGGCGATGGACCGATGGGGATTACAGGGGATTGTGGGAGCACCGATGGACGAAGAGAGAAAGGCTGTACTCGCCGGTTTGCTTGCTTTAGGCTATGAGAAACAACTGTTCCTTTCGCACGATACGGTCAATGTATGGTGGGGGCGCCCTCCTGTTTTACCTGATCCACTGGTGGATCTGCTTCAAAATTGGCAGCCGGACCATTTGTTTAAGCGCATTCTTCCAGAACTTAAAGAGCAAAGGACCATCACAGAAGAACAGGTGAACCAAATCTTTACTTCAAACAGCAAACGTTTATTTTCTTAAATAATAGAAAGAGGGAAAGTTTACTTAGAAACATATCATCCTGCTGAGCACATCCGATGGACCTCGAGCATTGGGGGCACTCTCGTATTTCACAGGGATCTCATGCTACCTGCTAGTTTAATTTTTTGAATTCAATAGGATATGGGTGTTACATTGACATTGTACCAACCGGTTGGTTTTGGTTTGTTGTATTGGGGAATAGAGATAAGTGATACGAACGTCTTGGCTTTTTCTAGCTTAGCACTCAGAAAATAATTACCTTTGTGCTCCTTTTGTGAAATAGAAGAGTAGAGGTGTGACCGCGTTTCAATGCCGGCCAGTAGGTGTAATAATGCTGAGTGGGTGATTTTGTGAGCGAAAAGAGAAGAGAAATTATAAACACTACAGCCGAATTAATTCATACCAAAGGCTATGAGGCTACCAAACTAAGTGATATTTTGAAGGCTTCCGATATAGGAAAAGGTCAATTCTATCATTACTTCGCTTCTAAAAGAGAGTTGGGATTAGCGATTGTCGATCATTACGTTGCCATGTGGAACCACGAATTGATCCAGGGGGTTTTCCTGTCTCCTATTTCATCTAAAGAAAAAATGGATAAAATGCTGGAGTGGGCTGTGAACTACCACGAGAGCATTCCAAGGATTAGTGGTTGTCCTTTTGGAAACTTAGCTATTGAAATGAGCGAACACGACGAAGAGTTTCGCAGTAAAATTAATGGTCTGATTGATCAATGGATCCTGAATCTTGCTGAAGTGATGAAAGATTTACGCGGAGAAGCTCAAGCATTACAACAGGCCCGCGCTATTGTGGCACAGATTGAAGGTGGAATCCTGTTAATGAAGAGTTATCAGGACATTTCAATTTTGAAAGATATTATAGAGGCGATTCGATTAAATTATTTAAATGAAGGAGAATGATTGAAATGGCTAAAATGAATGAAAAAATTTCAGCAGTTTCTAAAGGAATGAAAACGGATAGTACTGCTCGTGAGCATCAGGTAGTTATTGACGAGCCAGAGAAAATGGGCGGAACTGACGAAGGTGCCAATCCTCTGGAAACCTTGCTTGCTTCACTAGCGGGTTGCGAAAATGCCGTAGCCAACTTTGTGGCTAAAGAAATGGATTTCGATCTTCAAGGCATCGACTTTGAAATCAATGGGGAACTGGATTCCAGAGGAATGATGGGAGAAGAAGGCGTACGTCCTTACTTCCAGAAAGTTACGGTAAATGCAACAGTTCACACTAGTGAATCAGAAGATCGCGTGAAAGAATTACAGGAAACAGTAGATTCTCGCTGCCCTGTTTACACTACGCTTAAAGCAGCAGATGTGGAACTTACACCGAATTGGGTTAAAGCATAATTGCAATAAAAAAAGCTGGAGCAGTAAGGTATTTTCTTACTGCCCCAGCTTTTTTAGTGTATTTAATTTTAATGCTCTGCTAAAAAAATTCTGTCCCGAGATGTAGCACTTTAACAATTAATGGTTCCACTTAAACAGCGCAGCGGTTTGGACCTACTTCCATCTCGCGTTTTTCGTCTTGGTCTGGATCTTTTTTGCCCATGTTAATTTGACGGATTTCTTCATGACTGTTTGGCTGTGGAGGAAGTCCATCTGTGACAAGGTGTCTGAACTCCTCATCGTCTTCTACGTTTAAACGGTCATTATGCTCATACAGCTCGGCAAGCTTCGCCTGAACGGTACCGTTTTGATTAATTTCTTTCATAGCACCGAAGTGAGCCGGCAGCACCGTTAAGTCCTGGGAAAGAAGCTGATAACGCTCATATAGAGTTTTGCGAAGATCCTCTACCCAGTCATCTGCTTTTCCAGCCAGATCAGGACGTCCGATAGAGTCTAAGAACAGAATATCGCCTGTGAGCAAGAATTGATTATCTACAACAAAGCTTGTACTTCCTATGGTGTGCCCAGGTGAATAAAAGGAAGAGATTTTTGCGGCATTTCCCACCGTGATCTCGGTGCCGTCCTCAAGTTTGTTATATTTAAACGTTAAGCCTTCATCATCTTTAGGTGGGAAGTAATAGTCAGCTTCGGTTTGGTCAGCTAATGTTTTTCCACCTGAGATGTGGTCGGCGTGAAGGTGAGTATCCAGTACATATTGAATGGATACGCCTTTTTCATCCGCAAAATTCTTATAAATGTCTGTCATGCGGACAGCATCCACTATGGCAGCTTCACCATCAGAAATAATCATATAGGAGAGGCAGCCTTTACCTAGACGAAGGAATTGATAAAGTTCTCCTCCTCCAGAAAGATCCCCGATTTTCATAGGCTCCAGGTGCTCACTCCATGCTGTCATTCCGCCTTCCACGTAAGTGGTGTCTGTAACTCCTGCCTCTTCCAGCATTTCCACGCCTTTTTGGGAGGAGATTCCTCTTGCACAAACCACATAGATGGTCTGGTCTTCAGGAAGTTGTTCTTTTACGGAAGATGGATCGTTTTCCAATTGTTTATAAGGAATGTTGAGATTTTGGACGCTTTCGCCTTCAATGGTCCAATCGTTAAAATCTTCTTCTTTTCTGATATCAAGAATGAATACTTCTTCGTTTGAGAGAATTTTTTGTGCCAGCTGCTTAGTTGTTAACGGTTGTAATGACATTAATTACCCCTCCAATTCAAAATCGTTAGAATAAAATATCTGACCATACTTTAATGGCTGTTCCTGCAATTAATAACGCTAAAATCCATTGCAATACTTTCGTGTTCATTTTTTGTCCTGCTTTAGCCCCAAGCTGGGAAGTGAGAATACTTGCAACGGCAATGACGGCGGCAGGCAGGAGTGGAACATCTCCAGAAAAAAGTTTACCTGTCACCGCTCCTACTGAGGAGATGAAAGTAATTGCCAGGGAAGAAGCAATCGTGACCCTCGTAGGGATTCGAAGCATGACGAGCATGATAGGGACAAGTAGGAATGCTCCTCCTGCTCCCACAATACCGGCCCCTATTCCGACCATGAAGGCGGAACCAGAGGCGAGCCATTTATTAAATGAGATATCTTCTTGCTGTTCATTGCTGGCTTTAGCAGGTACAAACATCATAACGACAGCTATCAAAGCTAATATAGCATAGATCAAGTTAATGATGTGTTCGGATAGAAACTTGGCTCCGAAACCGCCGATCAGACTGCCGATTAGAACGGCAATTCCCATATATAAAATCAGCGGCTTATAAAGATGGTTTCCCTTCCGGTACCCGAGCACTCCTCCAAAAGATGCGGCTAATACCTGTACAGCTACGACACCTGCTGCCGCATGGGCACTGAATCCACTAAACCCAAGTAAGGGCGGGATGTAGAGAAGCATCGGATAATTGACGATGGCGCCTCCTATCCCAACGAGTCCAGATAAGAAGGATCCCGCCAGACCAATTATAAATATTGTGAATAAAAAAGCCGCACTCATAGCAAACATCACCTCGCCAGCAGCATATCTTACATTGGTTAATTTACTTATCCCCTCACATAATATGGGTACCACCATAGGTATGTAGTTAAACGAAAAAATTAAATTGAATTCAGCAGGTGATGGTAGCTCCTTTTTTTTGTCACCTCAGGTCATCCATAAAATGGAGATTAATTTAAGTACTTTTCTAATGGTCTTATTTATTCTTCACCCTCTTTTAAATTATCCATCTTTTTAGAATCAAAATTTCGTACTTAATCATTCTCGCTATTTTAATGCGCAGTGCCTTATTTTAGCTATACTACCAGCCGAACACCGCCCTGATCTCTGAATATGATATAGTTGAACGCCTTCGCGCGTTTCCTATAAGATCCTAAAAGGTGGGAAGATCCCATGAAAAGAGATGCCTTTCAAACAGCCCGAGCGTTTATTGATTCATATTTTCCGGATTGCAAGATTGCTGTACTATCAGGAAGCGTCGTTCGTGGCGAGGAGACTCCTTCATCAGATCTGGATATCGTAGTTATTGATCAGGAACCCTTTCGAAAGTCGTATTATTATTGCGAATGGCCGATTGAAGCGTTTGTCCATAATGAAGATTCCCTGGAAGATGCGTTGTTTATAGAAACTCAGCATGGAGTACCTTTGACGACCCGCATGTGTGCGGAGGGGACGGTCCTCAAAGGGGGCAGTGAAGCTGAAAAGATTAAGGAACAAGCTAAAAGAAGCTTAATAGAAGGGCCTAGTGCTTTATCTCTGAGTAAACTGGATGAATTACGGTACGCGATTTCCGACAAGCTGGATGATCTGGAAGGATCCACCATTCCGGAAGAAGATGTTTATTCGGTCAGTGCTTTGATAGAAAGTCTGCATCAGTTTATTTTAAGATCCAACAAAAGGTGGGTAGGAGAGGGGAAGTGGATGTATCGTTCTCTGAAAAACTATGATGAAGCGTTGGCTGGAAGGTTAACGAAATGTCTTCAATCCTTTTATACTCGTCAGGAAAAAGGGGAATTAATCAGGTTCGTGGATGAAATTCTGGCTCCTTATGGGGGCAGGCTTTTTCATGATTATTATGCCAGGTTTTAATGCAGTAAGAGTGGCTGAAGCAGGTAAGACTTAGACAGCTCAACATACTGTGCTGTTTAAGTTTTTTTAACGGAAGAATACAAGCTTTTACTTACATAAAAATTGATAGCTAGATTTTCATAATAAGATCGGCAAACTAAAATTAATAAAAAATACTTTTAATTCGAAATAAGTTTAAATCTGTATATAAATGGGGAAAAGTTAATAAATTGGAAAATATGCCATGGGCTGTCCGTAAAATTGCCTGCTTTACGTACATAAAGGAGTGGTATTCCCAAACCTTATTTATCATGGATCGACTGTTATTTTTTTGTATTTATATGAAAGCGCTTTACAGAAGTTCTGAATAATAGAGGAGGCTGTAATGATGGGAACCAATAATCGTGCGGTGGCTTACACAGGTAATGGCGGAGTAACGGTAAAGGACATTGATTTTCCGGAATTAGTTTTAAGGGACGGACCAGGAGTAAATCCTCGAAATGTTGGGAGAAAGTGTGAACATGGGGTAATTTTAAAAATAGTGTCTACCAACATTTGCGGAAGTGATCAGCACATGGTACGTGGGAGAACCACAGCACCTGAAGGATTGGTCCTTGGACATGAGATCACCGGGGAAGTCATTGAGACAGGACGGGACGTAGAGTTTGTAAATAAAGGCGATCTGGTTTCGGTGCCATTTAATATAGCGTGTGGACGGTGTAGAAATTGTATCGAAGGAGATACACATATTTGCCTGAACGTAAACCCTGATCGACCTGGTTCCGCATATGGATACGTAGATATGGGAGGATGGGTCGGCGGCCAGGCCGAATATGTTATGGTCCCGTACGCAGATTTTCAAGTATTAAAATTCCCGGATAAGGATCAGGCTATGGAAAAAATGCTTGATTTAACTATGCTTTCTGATATATTTCCAACAGGTTTTCATGGAGCTTACACAGCCGGAGTGAAAATGGGATCAACGGTTTATATTGCTGGCGCTGGACCTGTAGGGCTTGCAGCGGCACATTCAGCACAACTGCTGGGAGCCTCTGTAGTTATTGTTGGGGATCTTATTGAGGAAAGGTTAAAACAAGCGGAAAGTTTTGGGTGTGAAACGATCAATATTAGCAAGCATGATAATATATCTGAACAAATTGAGCAGATTCTGGGAGTGCCTGAAGTTGATGCAGCAGTGGACTGTGTTGGCTTTGAAGCTCATGGCCATAATCATCAGGAGGCTCCTGCTACAGTGCTCAATTCCATTATGGAAGCGACGCGTGCTGGTGGCGGCTTAGGTATTCCGGGCCTCTATGTCACAGAGGATCCGGGGGCTTCCGATGAGGATGCCAGACGAGGTGCCTTAAAACTCGATTTTGGTCTGGGGTGGGCGAAAGCTCAAACCTTTGTAACAGGGCAGACCCCCGTGATGCGTTACCATAGAGGGCTAATGCACTCCATATTAAAAGGTAAAGCGGATATAGCTAAAGCTGTAAATGCAACTGTAATTGGACTCGAAGATGCACCGCGCGGATATGACGAGTTTGACAATGGAGTAGCTAAGAAATTTGTGTTGGATCCCCATGGACTGCTAAAAAGCTAAAGGGATGATAAAACGCAGCCGGCTGGCTGCGTTTTTAATTTTGACGAAAACGTGCATAGCAGGCTCTTTTCAATTATTAAATTATGCGGTACGATACTCTATAATCTTTAGCGTTGTGATAGAATGACACTGCAACGGATGAAAGTGATAAAGTGATGTGGAAGGAGTGGTTGAATGAGCACTGGAATGGGCTCTGGACTATGGAAAGACTGGAGGCTTCATGTTCTTGTATTAATAACTGTGTTAGTAACGGAAGCAATCGGCACGTACAGTTTTACTATTGGCCCGGGTGTGGTTCTACTGCTGCCGATGCTGTATGCGTTAATTATTGGTCTGATCTTGTATTTTACTCCTATTGTGAAGGAAAGGCAGTCTAAGAACGCTGAGCCGATTATCGTTCTCGGTGTAGCCCTTCTTTTGGCTAAGATTGGCGTTATCATTGGTCCGTCCCTGCCTCAGCTGATTGAAGCAGGTCCAGCTTTATTACTGCAGGAGTTAGGGAACCTGGGTACGATTCTTCTCGCTTTACCTGTAGCCGTATGGCTTGGATTAAAACGTGAGTCGATTGGAATGACGCACTCTGTAGCAAGGGAACCAAACGTAGGACTGATTATGGACAAGTACGGCATCAGTTCAGCTGAAGGTCAGGGTGTCATGGCGGTTTACATTTTCGGGACGGTTTTTGGAGCGGTATTTATGGGGCTGATTTCTGGCTTTCTGGCTACAGTGACTCCGCTTCATCCTCTTTCTTTTGCAATGGCCTCCGGAATCGGGAGCGGCAGTATGATGGCAGCAGCAAGCGGGTCGCTCATTGAAGCTTTTCCTGATTTAGAAAACCAGATTGTAGCATTTGCGGGAGCAAGTAATCTATTGTCTCTATCGACAGGACTTTATATTAGTATTTTTATAGGGCTGCCCCTGACTGAAAAGCTGTATAGCGTCATGACTAGAAATCAGAAAGGGTAAAGGAGGAAGCTTGCCATGTTAAAAAATATTCAGGAATGGTCTTTATTATTAATTATTTTTGGCGTAACGTCATTGCTTGGCAACTGGCTTGGATATGACATTATGCCTCTGGCTGCAGCCCCAGGCATGCTTGTTCTGGTGCTTGTCTGTCTGGCAGGATTTATCCTGCACAGGCTTCTCCCCATTGAATTCCCTAGTGTCGCCTACATAGCGATTATCGGTGTACTCATTTCCATGCCATGGATGCCTGGCTCGGATTATATTGTTGCCTGGACGAATGAAGTTCAACTGCTGGCTCTTACCACACCTATACTTGCCTACGCGGGAATCGCGATCGGCCGGTCATGGACAGATTTTGTGCGACTGGGCTGGAGAACTATCGTAGTTGCCAGCCTTGTACTGCTTGGTACTTTTCTTGGATCTGCGTTAATTTCTGAGTTGATTTTAAGTCTTCAAGGTATTATTTAAGAGGGTAATTTAATTATTCTTTAGAATGACACGTTACTGGTCCGAAGATTACGGTCCTTAGAAAATAAAGATAGAATTGTTATGGTTATGAAAGAAGGAAAGTTAAATAAAAATACATTGGAAGGCGAGTGATCGTGTGAGTTCGGAATGGGATTTACATCAAGAACTGATCAAGGATTACGATCATCATAATGATTATAATGGCGTAAGCGGAGAACGTTTGGCCAGGCGCCTGCATCTACTGTCTGAGATCGGATTAACAGATGATGGAGGAAGCATGCGCATTGGCTTCTCTCAAGAAGAAAAACAGGCTAAAGATCTGGCCATCGAGTGGATGAAGGAAGCGGGGCTTGCGATATCTAAGGACGGAGCTGGGAATATATTCGGTCGTTTAGAAGGTAAAGATCCTGAGAAATCCGCCGTTTTAAGTGGTTCACACCTGGATAGTGTACCTAACGGCGGCCACTTTGACGGACCCCTTGGAGTACTTTCAGCTCTTGAGGTTGTTGAGGCGTGGAAAGCAAATGGTTATCAGCCTGACGCCCCTTACGAAGTGGTTATCTTTTCAGATGAAGAAGGAGCGCGCTTCAATAGTGGTCTCACAGGGAGCCGTGCCATGACAGGGACAGCTGATATTGAACTGCAAGGAGAACTTAAGGATCAGGATGGGAAAAGCTTTGAGGAAGTTATGAATGGAATTGGATTGTCTACTGACACTTTTGCCAAGGCTGTTCGGAACTTGGAAGAGATAGAGACGTTTGTTGAAGTCCATATTGAACAGGGAAAGAGACTTGAGCAGAATAATCTGCCGGTCGGCATCGTGGAAGGCGTTGCTGGTCCGAGTTGGCTTGAATTTGAGTTCATCGGAACAGCTGGACATGCGGGCAATACGCCTATGACGGAGCGTCAAGATGCGTTAGTGGCCGCTGGAGAATTCATTCGGAATGTCCACGGCTTTCCACGGGAGTTCAGTGATTCTGCTGTAGCAACGGTAGGGAAGCTGAATGTATATCCGAACGGAATTAATGTAATCCCTGGAAAAGTTGCTTTAAATGTCGATGTTCGTGATATTTACGAAGAAACTAGAAATCAATTGATCGAACGAATTGAGAAAGAAGCGGCAAGGATATCCGAAGAGTTTGGGGTAGAATACCGCTTTCGTCAGACTTTGAAAGTGAATCCTGTTCCGATTCCTGATCACTTAAAGAAAAAGCTGAGGCAGGCTTTGAAGGAGCACGGTATTGAGCCGATGGAACTGCCAAGTGGAGCCGGGCACGATGCATTAATCGTTGGTCACTATCTGCCTGTCGCTATGCTGTTTGTTAATAGTAAAGACGGCGTCAGTCATAATCCCGACGAATGGTCTTCGCTGAATGATTGTGTTCAGGGAGTTCATGTGTTGAAATCGTATATCGAATCATTTTCTTAATCATGTAAACTATGGAAGTTCCCTGAGGGGGACTTCCATTTTTAAAATACAAAATAAAAGCCCCCGTTGGTTGAATCATATACTTTTATTTTTTAACAATCGGTATATAAATGTCAAAGTGCGGATCATTTGGGTCACGATCAACAGGATAATACTCATGTTTGATGGGCATATAAGGATCGTAGTAATCTACACCAGCTTCTCTAAATGCGGTATATTCACTATCCATCAGCCATTGTTGTAAATCCGCATATGTCTTTTGTACATCTTTTCCTTTGTGATGGGTAGTCTTTACATACGTCCATTCAGGAATCCGTATTTCAATCATCCCATCAGGAATCTCCTGCTTCTCACTCACTTCGTAGACAGCGTAATGTACAAACCCATTTTCGATTACATGATAAGATAGCCCTAATTGAACCATGGGATTCACCTTATACTCTAACTCATTTGCTCGCTCTTCACTTTGTTTAATGACGTTTTTTAAATCCGGTATGATTTCAGAAAATGTTCCCTCCCATTTTAATCCTACTGCCCTGTAGGCTGGTAAAGTTAAAATTTCATAACTCACCTTACTCCCTCCCAAATCCATATAGTTTCATAGAATACATTCGCTATCTATGTATGAAACACCTTCTCCAAATGTATTTATACAATAATGTCATCGCGACTTCATTTCTTTAGTGGTGATGGCTCTCTAACACTTGAAAACAGGTGAGGTATTATTCTGTGTTTAACACGATTGCGAATTCAGTTGGTACAAGCAACAGGGAAATTTAATAGAAACAACAATAATAATTTAAACTAAAGTAGATTCAAAATATAGGACAAAAATTCCAATTGATAGGTTGGGATTCCTACGTTATCGTCAGAATTTTGATATAATATCTACTATTAAGATGGAATTTGTCCTATTTTGTCTAGAAGGAGGCAGCTATTGATGAAGTGGCTTAAGGTAATCATTTTTTCCCTTGCATTCATAGGTCTTGCAGGCTGTTCTGAACAGCCGAGTCCGGAAGAAACATTCAAGGCGTATATGGCAGCTTGGGAAAATCAAGAATATGGAACAATGTACGGACTGCTGGGAGAGAATTCAAAAGAGAAGATGAGCGAAGCAGAGTTTACAGAGAGGTACGAAGAAATTTATAAAGATATTAATATGAGTGACTTAGCAGTTACATATAGTCTGCCTGAAGAAGAACAGGAGTATGACCAGGAAGAAGCTCAAACGTTTGCCTATGAGGCAAGCATGGAATCCATGGCTGGAACGATTAATTTTTCGCATGAAGCTGAACTTGTATTTGAAGAAGATGATGATAATGTGTCGTGGGCGATAAAATGGAATCCTTCCATGATCTTTGCTGGAATGGAAGAAGGAGATACGGTTTATCCAGAAACTCTCTCTCCTGAACGCGGAGAGATCGTCGACCAGAATGGAGAAGGACTTGCGGTAAATGGCACCATTCAAGAAGTGGGGCTCGTTCCTGCAAGAATGGAAGGCGAAGAAGAGAAAGCCAAAGAAGGCTTGGCAGAGATCTTGAACGTCTCGGTGGAAAGCATTGATCAGAAGCTAAATCAGTCCTGGGTGCAGGCTGACTCCTATGTACCCATAGGGGCGGTTGCCGATGATGATGAAAGAATTGCTGCGATTAAAGAATTAGCCGGCACGCAGTTTAATGAAATTGATGATGCCCGTGTATATCCTCTGGGCAAAGCTGCCGCTCACCTGACTGGTTACGTGGATGATATCACAGCGGAACAGCTGAAGGAGCGGGAAGGTGAAGGCTATACTTCAAACGATCAGATTGGACAAACGGGACTGGAAAGAGTGAAGGAGCAACAACTGAGAGGTACACCGGGCGGGAAAGTTTCGATATTAAATGAAAATAACGAGGTAAAAGAGGTACTCGCTGAACGGCCTGCTGCAGATGGTGAGGATGTTACTCTTACTATCCAGACCGATGTGCAGACGGCGGTGTACGATCAACTGAAAGGAGACTCCGGTTCTGCTACCGCGATTAACCCTTCCACCGGAGAGGTGAAGGCCCTTGTGAGTGCTCCCTCCTATGACCCCAACCAATTTGTCTTAGGTATGAGCCAGGAGCGTAGAAAAGAGTTGACGGAAAACCCGGATCGTCCTTTTGTAAATAAATTTACTAAAACCTATTCTCCGGGCTCGACGTTTAAACCGATTACGGCATCGATCGGTCTTGAAGCAGGAGCAATTAATCCAGTAACAGAAATGTCGATCCCTGAGAGAACTTATAGCGAGGAAGGCTGGGGCGGATATTCGGTGACGAGGGTTCCAGGAGCTAATGAAGAGAAGCAGGTGAATCTGCGTGATGCGCTTATACGTTCAGATAATATTTATTTTGCGCGTTCTATTCTAGATATCGGCGGTGAAACCTTTTTAAAGCAAGCGAAGGATTTTGGTTTTGGAGAAGACATCCCGTTAGCCTATCCAATAAGTTCTTCACAGATTCTGAATGAAGAATCGTTTGGAAACAATGAACCGCTGCTTGCAGATACAGGATATGGCCAGGGGGAAGTTCAAATGAGCACCCTGCATTTGGCTATGACTTACACTCCGTTTATAAATGAAGGTACGATACTAAAGCCCGTTCTAATGAAGAATGAAGAGAATAGTCAGGCCTGGCATGAAAATATCATGAGTCCGGAAACGGCATCTACCGTACGCGAATCCCTGCAAGCAGTAGTGGAAAATGAAAACGGTACAGGGTACGAGCCGCAGGTGGAAGGGCTTGAACTCGCAGGAAAAACCGGAACGGCCGAGTTAAAACAATCTCTTGATCAGGAAAATGCTCAGGAGAACGGATGGTTTATTGCGTGGGATACCGAGAATCCTGATTTGTTGGTTTCTATGATGATAGAGGACGTCGAGGGCGGCAGCCACTACGTCGTTCCAAAAGTGAAAAATGTATTTAAGGAAATGCGCTAATTTCGGCTGTTTTTTACCTAAGATTCCCTCAAGCTTCAATGTTGAGGGGATCTTTTTTTATTATTAAGAAGCTAGCCAGCAATTAGTCATCGCCGCCACCTGAATCCCCGCCTATTTCAAATTCACCATCCATATCGAAGGAGTCTCCTCCATGAGAAGAAGGGTAGTATTTAGCATTCGGGTTTCCCAGTACCTGGTTTTTTTCTTTGTTCATATGTACGAACGAATCGTAATACAGAGAAACCGATTCCTCCTAATAAAGTGGTCATAATCAGTAAGTCAATTTGAATAAACAAGGAGATGATGAGAGAGATTATGGCTGTAATCAATAAGAGAATCTCTATAATTTTCATAGATTCAATCCTTCCAATCTATCTGCTATCAAACATACGATTAGTAAGTAATTTTGTTTCAGAATTTACAAGTTGTTTAAGGGAAACATTAAATAATTTACGTTCATTAGCTAAAGTGAAGAGAAAAATGTGGTAAATTTATAGTATAGAAAGAAAAAGGCACTGCAGGTCTTTTTACCTTTTTTATGAAATAATAAGGCCTTGAAGTGTATATTACAATGGAGGGCTGGATATGTGGTTATCCAATGCGGATAAGGAACTGCGTGAGGAAGAATGGAATACCACTCTTATGGATTTGGAAAATGACCGGTTTGTTGGTCGCGGTAGAGAACTGCAGCATTTTCGTGACTTTATTGAAAGCAGTAAGGAAACTAAACGAATATTACACATTTATGGGATGGGCGGAATTGGTAAAACCTTCTTGATCCGCGCATTTCAACGGCTGGCAGAATCTCTGGATGGAATGGTTTTCCTGGTGTTAGACAGTGAGGATTTTACTCAGTCCCCTTCAATGCTGGCCGAGCAATTGTTAATTCTATTAGATTCCAAGTTGTCCCTGGAGGTCTCGAGCCAATCTCATGAAACCCCTCTAAACCAGTGCTTGCATGTGTTGAATGAATTTTCTAAAAATCATCGGATTATAATAGCTGTAGATACTTATGAAAAGATAGGTTCACTCGATCGCTGGTTCCGTGAAGTATTTCTCAGATCTCTCCCTCAATCGATTTCGATTATCCTTGCCGGCCGCCATCCGCTCACAGAAGGATGGATGGAGTCACCAGCCTGGCGCTCCCTCATAACACAAATAAAATTAACAGCCTTCACTTATGATCAAACTCGTCTGTATTTGACTAAGGCAGGGGTAACGAAACATTCGGAGATCCAGGACTATTGGCATTTTACGAGTGGGCACCCGCTTACCTTATCACTATCGGCTATGGCCTACGGCAATAAAGAAGAAACAACTCATCATCCCCATAAAAAACAAGAAATTCTCACCTATCTCACCTCTAAATGGCTGAGTGAAGTGAACGACCCAGAGCTTCAGCGCCTGTTAGAAGCTGCCGCCGTGCTGCGTCACTTTGACCAAGCTACCCTTAATTTCATTTTAGATGAAAGAACGACCACCACCGCTTTTACTAGACTCACTTCACTTTCCTTTATTAATCGAACCAATCATGGATGGGGGATCCATGAAATTATCAGATCAGCTATTATATTAAATATTCAGGAGCGGACCCCTGAACACTATCAGTCTTTAAAAAGGCGGAGTGCTTCCTATTATCTCCAGCAAATTAATCGAAATCAGAGTTCTACCTGGGAGATTGCCGAATATTTTTACCATCTTGGTGAAGAGGTGATCCGATCTGCATTTTTTCAGGAAACAGACCAGAAGAAAAAGTATATTGAACATGTTGGGGCTCATAACTTTAAAGAAGTAGAAGAATACTTCAAGAAAAGAAACCGCTACGAACAGGACAGTGTAGCTAATTACTATAACCGGGAGACAGACACCACCCACCACTACTATGTTTCCGCTGAGCATAATAAGAAGGAAAATGATCTGATTGGACCGGAGTATGTAAGAAAACTGGGATTCAATGTAAGCCGGCTCGTAAAGGATGAGGATGGAGAGACGATTGGACTTTCGATTATAGTTCCAATCAATAAGAAAACCATCAAACACTTAAAAAAAGAACCTGTTTCGCGTGCTTATTTCAGGCAGTTATCCAAGGAAGAGGAAGAAGAATACTGTGTAAGTGAAGATTCTTATTCGGGGTGGTTTATTCGAATGCTGGACTGTTTAAATCCGGAAGATAGCCATACACGCTCTTTTCTATTGTACAACTTATTTCCGCTTTTATTGTCCGGGGGCAGAATCATCACTTCTACCCCCATCCCTTTCTTTCAGCAATTAACTCAGGCCTTCGGGTTCGAAAAGCTGCCGGATGCCACTCATTATGATTTTGGCCCTGATCAGCCTTCGCCAACATTTCTGCTTGATGTCAGAGGCCCGCGTTTAATTCAGTATTTAAAACAATTTTCTCAGACCGTTTCTCATGAGAAAGCTCACGTGCTTCATGTGGCTGACCGTCACCGTTTAACGAAACGGGAAAAAGAAATTCTTCTTGGTATTCACGAAGAACTTTCTAATAAAGCCATAGCTGAGCAGCTTCATATTACTGAAATTACAGTTAAAAAACATGTCGGCAGTATTTTGAAAAAGTTTCAGGTTAAAAACCGGACCCAGCTTATGAAAAGAATTATGGAAATGTCTCCTTATCTTTAATGTTTACAACGCTCTGGATTAATGAGATTCCGGAGGCTTGATAATTGTATATTTTCCTATAACAGGAAGGGGTTTTTCTTCCCCTTTAGAGGCATTGATAATTCCCATGATCAAAAGAGCTAGGATTAAGAGGTTTCCAATAGGGAGAATGATAAGCCAGCCGAGGATAGGGACCACGGTTCCCACTGTATTAACGGCTAAAAGCAACAGAAACAAAAGAAAACCCTGGTTTCCATGATACATGGCAAATCTTGATTCTTTAGCGGCTAGAAGGGGGAGGAAAAACACAAGATAAGCCAGGATAGCAATGACCTTATTGTCTTCCACGTCCTTTGCAAATCCGCTGTTATTTTTTACGTTTTGCGAATCCATCATTTCGCCCGCCTTTCAGTTTAATGTAAGTACCGTACTTTTAAAGTAATACGAATGTGAACCAAAAGGAATTATACTTAGGTATAATTTTTTCAGCTGATCCATAGAAACTATACTGGAGTATAATTACTCTTCCTTTCTCTGCCTGGTATGCTGAATGGGAAACAGACCGACTGGTAAATGCAATTAAAAGGAGGGCGTTTTATGAGGGTGTCGTTACTCATCCGTTTTATTTCCATCGCCATGATGTTTATGGTGGTACTCGCTGGATGCGGCGGTTCGGACAGTACAAATGAGCAGGAAAGCAATGATCAAGCCGTAGAAGAAGCCAGTGGTGAAGGTATGGATGAAGAAAACAGTACGGAGGAAGTAAGTGAAGTGTCAGCCACCGACACGGACACCAGTGAAAGCGAAGGTACGGAAACCGAAGCCGAGTGGGATGTAAGCAAACTCCAGCAAATCGAAGGGTTTACAGATATCATGGATAAATTCTCACTTATATCCTATTCCTTTGATTCACCTGGCAGCAGTTTAAAGATTACCATGCAAAGAATTGGCGAAGAAGAAGTGAATGGGGAATTGGCCAACCATATTAAAGTCAACATGGAAGAAGACGGCGGCTCAGGAGAAGTAATAGAGCTGTGGGTAACCAGTGCAGGTGAAACGAAACGCATGGTTGCCGGAGGAGAAAAGATGGAAGGCGAAGTGCTTCAAATGGCGGGGCAGTCTTATGTAATGATGCTCTTAATGCCGTTTAACCTGACAGATCGCACGGAGGTTACGGATATCCTGCAAAACCAGACCCAGTATCCGGGGGTAAAGGTCTCGAAACTCGGCAAGGATCAGAAGACAATTGGCGAGGTTAAAATGAAGACTTACACATATGAAGTGACAAGTGAAGGAGAAAAATCAACCTGGGAAGTCGGTGATTTAGGAGACTATCAAGTTATGACCAGCTGGAAGGTACAACAGGATCAGGGAGAAGCCAGTTTTCAGATTTCAGATTTGGAACTGCGTAAATAAAGAAAATGATCTCCAGAGATGGTGTTAAACCTTCTGAAGAGCTTTTCATGACTGCGAGGTTTCTCAGTGCAGAATTAAAACCGTTCGTACTCTTTAATGCAATGGCTCTGTTAAAGTTTATTCTTGGTTATTCATAAGAGACTTATTACACTATCGGACCGCTTACTGTAAGACTCAGTTTCGAGATATTTTATGAGAAGAAAGGTCCTGTGGGGGACAATTCGCTTTCCGTGGGCATGTGGTAAGCTTCAGCTTCGCATTCCGGGATCTTACCGATCATGTTCATCTCACAGGAGTCTTCATCGTCCCCCTCCGGACCTTGCCAAATCAGCAACTCGAAACCACTTAAGATATCTTCTTGATCCACAAAATGAGCATGTGAATATGAGGCTATTTTCATGCTATAAAGATCTGGAATAGCCTGTCATAGAAGCATTTAAGGCCAGTTAAGAAGGCGAGGATTCTCTCTTCTGGAAGGGTCCGTTATTCTCCCGTGGCTGGGGTGGTGGGGAAATGGCGAGACTCCCATGGGAGAAGGGACTAGGTGAGATCCCGCAGGGAGTGAAACGAGCGAGGAAGCTCACCGTTCCCCCATAGGAAAGTGTTCAAATGTGCAATCGCCCCGAAAGACACGACCAGCATAAGCCGATCATCAAAAGGATGGTGGTTTTTCCGTCCGTTGATGAACGGCTTATGTCTCGAGTGTCTGGGTGATGGAACAAGACGAGTTATTTCCCCACCAACTCTTTTCCATCTAGAGTAACGGGACCATTTATCTCGAAATCAAGCCTTCAAGTAATAGGAGCTTTACCTTTAAATCAACACGGAAGTTTAACAGAACTTAATATAATAAAAACAATATTGTATGAGAAAGAGACTTCCTTCATCAAAAAAGGAAGTCTCTTTTTTTAAGAGCACAAAGACTTATAATTTTAGAATTTAATGAAATCCAATAATAGGTGTTCATATTTTATATAGAAATACGGTGAAAAACGTCCCCGTAACTATTTAAGCCCTTTTTATCAAATTTATATAATTTTTTAAAAATAGTTCTAATAGACTAGATCCCTTGTGTATCAAGGGGTTTCCATTACGTTTTTTTAAAAAACAGAGGATAAGGACTTATGTGGACCTTTGTTAAAGCAATCGACCTAAAAATTACCATTCAGTACGTGTCATCACCTCATTGCTTAATAAACCGCTATTGAGCGGCTTTGACTTATTTACGATCCTTTATTAGTGTCTAATTGTGCACTTGCCAGAACTTTCAGAAAAAATAAGTTTCTTGAGGTGATTTTATTCCAACAACTACAAAGGAAGTAAAAAAATATCAATTTTGTAAACCAGAAAAATCAGATGGAGCAGAAGTGTATGAAATGATTGAGAACATTCCCATTCTTGACTTGAATTCCTCATACAGCTACCTGCTGTGGTGTGAATTTTTCAGCGATACCTCAGTAGTAGTGAAGGATGATGGGGACACGGTTGGGTTTATTTCAGGATTTATCCACCCGGCTTCACCAGATACCTTATTTATTTGGCAGGTAGCGGTAGCTGAAACCGAGCGGGGGCAAGGACTCGCAACAAGGATGATTGATCATATCGTAGATCGTCACGAAGATGTTAGATATATAGAAGCGACAGTTTCCCCTTCAAACAAACCTTCCCAAAAATTATTTAAGGGTTTTGCCAAGAAGAAAGAAGTTCCTTGTGACATCAGTGTTTGTTTTGAGGAAGACGATTTCCCAGGGGAGGACCATGAGCAAGAGAACACATTCAAAATCGGACCACTAAAAAACTAGGAGGACCTACTCTTAATGACTAATTCTAACCAAAACATGGACATGAGTATTTTTGAAAATCTTGAATCAGAAGTTCGCAGTTACAGCCGCAGTTTTCCGACTACTTTTGAAAAAGCCAAGGGCTATCAAATGTGGGACGGGAATGGCAATACCTACATTGACTTTTTCGCGGGTGCAGGGGCCCTGAACTACGGCCATAACGACGATGCTATGCAGCAAAAGCTGATTGAATATATACAAAGTGATGGATTGCTTCACAGTCTTGATATGGCAACAAATGCCCGGGCTGAATTTCTGAAAAAGTTTAACGAAGTTATTCTTGAGCCTAGAAACATGAGTTATAAAATTATGTTTCCTGGTCCTACAGGAACCAATACCGTTGAAAGTGCGCTTAAAATTGCTAGAAAAGTAACCGGCCGTGAAAAGGTGGTTACGTTTACGAATGCATTCCATGGTATGACGATCGGTGCACTTTCTGTTACAGGAAACTCCTTTAAACGTCACGGAGCTGGAATTCCACTAACCTACAGCATGGCGATGCCATACGATGATTACATGGATGGATATGATTCCCTGGATTACCTCGAAAAAATGATTCAGGACGGCGGAAGCGGTATTGATCTTCCAGCTGCTATTATCCTGGAAACCGTTCAGGGAGAAGGCGGAATCAATGCAGCAAGCTTTGAGTGGCTGAAAAAAGTAGAAGAACTATGCCACCGTCTCGATATTATGCTGATTGTAGATGATGTGCAGGCAGGATGTGGGCGCACAGGTACATTCTTCAGTTTTGAAAAAGCAGGAATTTCACCAGATGTAGTGTGCCTGTCCAAGTCGATCAGTGGAAGCGGACTGCCTATGGCCATTACCTTGATCAAGCCTGAGTATGACCAGTGGGGACCAGGTGAACACAATGGTACATTCCGTGGGAACAATCTGGCCTTTGTTACAGCAGCAGAGGCGCTGAATTATTGGAAAACGAATGACTTCAGCGAATCTATTGAAGAGAAGAGTGAACTTTTCCAAAAACGCCTGCATCAGTTCGTGAAGGATTATCCTGAGCTGGAAGGTGAGGTTCGCGGGCGTGGATTAATGCTCGGAATTGCCAGTAAGAAGGAAGGATTGGCGGAGCAAATTGCCGGTGAAGCCTTTAAGAAAGGTCTAATTATTGAAACATCAGGACCGGACGATGAAGTTCTTAAGATGCTACCTCCTTTAGTAATCGACAAAGAAGGTATCTCTAAAGGTTTAGATATTATTGAAGAAAGCATAAAAGCCGTGCTAGGCAAGGAGGAAGCAAAAGTATGAATGTAGTAAAACTCGAAGATCTAATCGGAACAGAACGCGAAGTAAAAGATGATAACTGGAAAAGCAGAAGATTTCTTCTGAAGGATGATAATGTTGGTTTCAGCCTTCATGATACGGTTCTTTATGCGGGTACAGAAACGTATATCTGGTATAAGAATCACATTGAAGCGGTGTACTGCATTGAAGGGGAAGCCGAGATCGAAACATTGAAAGACGGGAAGAAGTATCAGATAAAACCTGGAACGATGTATTGCCTGGATGGGCATGAGAAACATTATTTGCGTGCGAAAACGGATTTCCGAGTTGTTTGTGTATTCAATCCTGCGCTGGTGGGAAATGAAGTACATGATGAAGAAGGCGTTTATCGCCTGCCGGAAGAAAGTAAATAAAACAAAGAGCGCTTGGAAGTTATTTTTACTTCCAAGCGCTCTTTTTTATGGGATTCATACTATTTTCATTAAGAGCAAACTGGTTCACCAATTTTATCCTTGAGCAGATCGTATTCACTTTCCAAGTTTTGCAGGGGCATATTTAAAAGATTGTCTCGTTTATATTTGTAATTACGGGTTTGACTTAATTGCCCGATAAGATAGTTCCTGCGCTTTATCACGGCATCTCGAAGTCTGGACATTGATGATTCCTCCTCTTATTAACTAAATTAATTTAAAATCACTAAATCTATAAACTCTCTAAGATATATCAACAAAATAAAACCTCTTCCAAGTGAGAAGAGGTTGTAAGTTCGGCGTCCTCTCCTTATCTTTCAGACAATTGCCTGCTGGAATGAGCACCTTCTATGACTTAATAGAGGTTGCTGCGGGATCAAAAGACCAGTTTCCTCCCCCGGCTCGTTATAAGGAATTCGGTTTTAAAGTCTACAATTACCTATACCACATAACAGAATCTGTTAATCATATTTTTGAAAAAGAACACCAGCCAATATGCGAAAGATGCCGAATTTATACGATTTATAATGAATAACTTCGAAATAGAATAATGATCACGAATATTTAGCAAATCATATCCAGAATTTATGCAATAAGTGTTGTATTTTCCGAAAATTTAAAATAATATAAAACTAAACATACTAACCAGTAGGTATGTTATTTGTCCATCTTTTTAAAATAACAAAGATTGGGGATAGTGATATGCATTTGCGATTAACGGAAGAACAAGAAATGGTTAAAAAGACCATTCGTAAATTTGTAGAAAAGGAATTAATTCCTTTAGAGAATGATGTGCTCCGCAACGAGCGGGAAGGAAAGCCAAGCCTGCCCGAAGGTAAAATGAAAGAGCTTCAGATGAAGGCGAAAGAAGCTGGATTTTGGGGAATCAATACGCCGGAGGAATATGGCGGCGCTGATCTTGGACAGATGATGCTTGCCATTGTACAGATGGAAGTAGCGAGGACATTCGTTCCTTTCCAGTTTGGAGGTTCAGCTGACAATATTTTGTACTATGGCAATGAGGAGCAGAAGCAGAAGTACCTGATCCCTACCATTAATGACGAGTTAAAATCCTGCTTTGCGATGACAGAGCCCGGAGCAGGGTCTGATACGCGTAATATCCGTATGACTGCTGTGAAAGACGGAAATGAGTGGGTATTAAATGGGGAGAAAACATTTATCACCGGCGGAAATGAAGCGGACTTTGTAATGGTCATTGCGGTCACCGACAAGGAACTTCACCAATCGTCAGCTGGAAGAGAAGGGGTTACCTGCTTTATTGCAGACCGTTCGATGGGATGGAAGTCTGAATACATCCATACGATGGGTGAATGGGGGCCGGCAGCGCTCGTCTTCGATAACGTGCGGGTACCGGAAGAAAATATTTTAGGTGAGATAAACCGTGGGTATGAACTTGGACTTGAATGGATCGGTTTTGCCCGGTGGGTTGTTGGAGCAAGGGCTGTGGGAGCAGCAGAACGGTTATTAAATATGGCGATTGATTATGCCAATGAGCGCGAGACTTTCGGAAAGCCGATTGGGACTCGACAGGCCATTCAGTGGCAGATTGCTGATTCAGCAGTAGAAATCGAAGCAGCCAAATGGCTCGTATTGAATGCAGCGTTCACACTCGATAACGGAGAAGATAACCGTCACTACGCTTCAATGGCAAAGCTGTACGGCGCAACCATGGGGAACAACGTCGTAGACCGCGTACTTCAAATTCACGGAGGTATGGGCTACACAAGAGAACTTCCGATCGAACGCTGGTACCGTGAAGCGAGGTTATGGAGGATTTATGACGGTACAGACGAAATCCAGCGATTAATTATTTCCAGGAATCTATTAAAAGGTCATGTGAAAATCGGCTAGATAACTAAGGGAGGATAATGGATATGGGAACTCAGTTTGAAGGAAGAACCGCATTTGTAACCGGAGGAAGCCGTGGAATCGGGAAAGGAATTGCCCGTCGTTTTGCAGAGGAAGGAGCAAATGTAGCGGTTATTGATGTGAATGAAGAAGCTTTACAGGAAGTAGAGAGTGAATTTAAGGAAGCAGGTTTTGATATTTATTGCAAGACAGCTAACGTTGTAGACTTCAGTCAAGTCGAAGCGGCGGTCCAGGAGGTACATGAGAAATTCGGATCAGTTGATATTCTGGTGAATAATGCCGGGGTCATTCGGGACAACATGCTGTTCAAAATGTCGGATTCCGATTGGGATACGGTGATGGACGTCCATTTAAAAGGGTCGTTTAACGCAGCACGGGCCGTGCAAAAATATATGGTTGAAAATAAGTATGGACGGATCATCAATATTTCTTCGACGTCGGCACTCGGGAATCGCGGACAGGCGAACTATGCAACAGCAAAAGCCGGTTTGCAGGGCTTCACCAAAACTCTTGCGATTGAGTTAGGCAAATTCGGAATTACGGCAAATGCTGTAGCTCCCGGGTTTATCGAGACCGAAATGACGAAGGAAACTGCTGCTCGTATCGGTATTTCATTCGAGGACCTTGTACAGGCAAGCGTGGAGAAAATCCCGGCAGGACGGAGCGGGAAACCAGAGGATATCGCGAACGCTGTTGCTTTTTATGCTGAGGAGCGTTCGTCGTTTGTAAACGGCCAGGTTATTTATGTTGCCGGCGGTCCTAAAGACTAATAGGGGAGGAGGAAACTGACTATGTTTGAGCACACGATTGGCAAAAGGTCCGAAAAAGTAAAAAACAGAGTAGAGCGGGGCGCCGTGAAAAAGTTTGCGGAAGCTATCGGGGACTTGCATCCGATTTATACGGATGAAGAAAATTATTCCCGGAATATAGCGCCGCCGACGTTTCCGAGAGTATTTGACTACGGAGACATTGAAGAGTTGAACCTGCCGAATAAAGGATTGATTCACGGTGAACAAAACTATCATTACGAGCGTCCGCTTTTTGTAGAGGAAGAAATACTTTGCTACGCCGAAGTAGAAGATTACTATGAACGCAGCGGTAAAAGCGGAAATATGGGATTTTTAAAAGTGAAAAGGTACGGCGAAGATCCGGAAGGCAGACTTATTTTTTCAGAAGAACAGGTGGTTATTATTACGGAAGCGGTTCGAAAGGAGATGAAGGTATGACTGGATTGAAAGACTTGCAAGTGGGCGAGTCGCTGGAAGAGATTACACTCCCTCCTGTATCCAGGCTTGACCTTATTAAATATGCGGGTGCTTCAGGAGACTATAATCCGATTCATACGATTGATGAGGAAGCTGAGAAGGCTGGGCTGCCTGGAATTATTGCTCATGGAATGTGGACAATGGGAAATTTAGCGAAGCTGATTTCTCCGTATTTTGAAGAAGGATTTATTCAGGACTACTCCATTCGCTTCAAAGGGATGGTTTTCCTGAACGATGTTATTACTCTGCACGCAGTTCTTGATGAACAAAGTGAAGAAGAGCTGACGTTCTCCGTCCGTGCAGCCAATCAGGATGGTAAGGATGTCATCAAAGGAAATGTTGTGTTTTGTAAGCGTTCTATCACAGCAGCTACATAAAACGGGGTAACGGAGGGACAATTTCATGGATTTTGAGTACTCAAATAAAGTGAAAAATCTTCAGGAAAAACTTAATGCATTTATGGATGACTATATTTATCCCAATGAAGCGGTTTATGAGGACCAGTTGAACCAGAAAGACCGCTTTGCTGAGGTGCCGCCGATTATGGAGGAGCTGAAAGAAAAGGCTAAGGAATCAGGGTTGTGGAATTTGTTTTTACCGGACAGTGAACTCGGAGCGGGTCTATCCAACTTAGAGTACGCTCCTCTCTGCGAAATTATGGGACGATCGAGCATCGCGCCGGAAGCCTTCAACTGTGCTGCTCCAGACACGGGAAACATGGAAGTGCTAGAACGATATGGAACGAAGGAGCAGAAGGAACAGTGGCTGCGACCTTTATTGGATGGAGAAATCCGCTCCTGCTTTTCCATGACGGAGCCGGACGCCGCCTCCTCTGATGCGACTAATATTCAAACGAGTATAGAACGAGTCGGGGATGAATACGTAATCAATGGAACGAAATGGTGGTCATCTGGAGCGGGAGATCCTCGCTGCAAGATCAGTATCGTTATGGGAAAGAACGACCCGGATGCTCCTAAGTATGATCAACAGTCGATGATACTGGTTCCTCTTGATACCCGGGGAGTGACGATAAAACGGACGCTTCCGGTGTTTGGCTACGATCATGCCCCGCACGGACACGCGGAGATTGAGTTTTCAGATGTTCGAGTTCCTGCTTCCAATTTGATTTGGGGAGAAGGGAAAGGATTTGCTATTGCTCAAGGAAGACTGGGTCCCGGAAGAATTCATCACTGTATGAGAACAATTGGCGCGGCGGAACGAGCACTGGAAGAAATGTGTGAACGGGTACAGGAGCGCGAAACGTTTGGTAAAAAGCTTGCGGATCAGGGAGTGATTCGTGAATGGATTGCGGACTCGAGGATCGAGATTGAACAGGCAAGACTACTTACATTAAAAGCAGCACATATGATGGATACGGTCGGAAACAAAGAAGCGAAGGCAGAGATTGCGATGATAAAAGTGGTCGCTCCGAATATGGCACTGAAAGTCATTGACCGAGCCATTCAGGCGTTTGGCGCTGCAGGCGTCAGCCAGGATACGATTCTGGCATCGCAGTGGGCAAATATCCGGACGCTGCGATTGGCAGACGGACCCGATGAAGTTCACCGCCGCGCGGTTGCTAAATATGAACTTAAGAAAACGCAGGATCGGAGTGGCGAATATGCACGCTAAACAGCTATTTGATCTTACCGATAAGGTGGCAATTGTGACCGGAGGCGGGCGGGGCCTTGGTAAACAGATCGCCGAGGGTTTTGCGGAATCCGGAGCCCATGTGGTGGTTTGCTCACGAAAGCTTGATGCGTGCGAAGAGGTGAGCAGCCAGTTAAAAGAGCTTGGCGTAGATTCTCTTGCTTTTGAATGTGATGTAACCAATCCTGATAGTATGCAGAGGGTCGTGGACGAAACCGTCAACCATTTTGGACGCATTGATATATTAGTGAATAATAGCGGCGCAACCTGGGGAGCCCCGGCCGAGGATATGCCGCTTGAAGCCTGGCAGAAAGTGTTCAACGTAAATGTGACCGGTACTTTTCTCATGTCGCAAATGGCAGGGAAAGTTATGCTTGAACAGGGGTCCGGCAAAATCATTAACATATCGTCTGTGGCCGGCTTGAAGGGCTCGGATCCAAAATATATGGACACGATCGGCTATAACTCCAGTAAAGGAGCTGTTCTCACCTTCACCAAGGATCTGGCGGTGAAGTGGGGACCGCGAGGCATTTGTGTGAATGCTATTGCTCCAGGGTTTTTCCCGACAAAAATGTCCAAAGTACTTATGGAAAGAGGCGGGGATGCCTTTCTTGAAGGCACACCTTTACGGAAGTTTGGCAGTGAGGATGATTTAAAAGGAGCGGCTATTTTCTTAAGTTCAGCGGCTTCTGATCATATTACAGGTGACGTCATCATCGTTGATGGCGGCACACATGCAATGTAAAAAAAGCTCTGTTAAGTGTTGATTTTTCATGAAAAGACTTATTAAGCAATAGGGCCGTTTACTGTAAGACTCAGTTTCAAGGTATTTTGTGGAGAAAGGGGCTACAGGGAACGACTCGCTTTCCGCGGCCCTGCACGAAGCAACGTCGATCGACCCTACGTCGTGTAGGGCCACAGGAAAGCTAGTTATTTCCCAACCAACCCTTTTCCATCTAAAGCACCGGACCTATTTATCTTGAAACTGAGTCTTCCACAAACGGGAGCTTAACTTTAAAATCATCTCGGAACTTTAAGAGAGACAAAAAATAGAGGAGTGAAATTATGACAGAACGTGATGCGGTAATTGTATCTGCAGTACGAACAGCGATAGGCAAGCAGGGAGGGACATTGGCAAGAGTACCAGCTCATGTCCTTGGAGCAGAAGTAATTAAAGAAGCAGTCAAACGAGCCGGTGTGGATGTGGATATGATCGAAGATGTGATTATGGGCAACGTATTAAGCGGTGGCGGCAACGTGGCGCGTCTATCGGCTTTACAGTCTGGTTTGTCTATTAACCTTCCTGGTTTAACGGTAGACAGGCAATGCGGATCTGGACTTAATGCCATTTATCTTGCTGCCCAGGCCATTCGCGCAGGCAGTGGAGATGTGTATGTGGCCGGTGGCACGGAGAGTATGAGTCAGGCGCCTTACTTGATGGAGCGCCCTGAAAAAGCATTCAGCCCTGTTCCTCCAAAGTTTAAGAAATCACAGCTTGCACCAAAAGAAATTGGCGATCCTCCTATGGGAATTACGGCTGAAAATCTGGCAGAGAAATACAAGATTCCAAGAGAAGATCAGGATCAATTCGCTCAACAGAGCCAGCAGAGAATGGGGATGGCAATAGAGGAAGGACGGTTTGAGGAACAGATCGTACCGCTTGAGATTCCGATTCGAAAAGGAGCTCCGATGGAATTTAAAGTAGATGAGCATCCTAGACCGGATTCTACTGTAGAAGGTATGGCCAAATTGCGTCCGGCTTTTCTTGAAGGAGGAACCGTAACAGCTGGAAACAGCTCAGGTTTAAATGATGCTGCTTCGGCGTTGATGGTTATGTCGAGAGCAAAAGCAGAAGAATCAGGGATAACTCCGTTAGCCACCGTGAAAGCTTGTGCTGTGGCAGGGGTAGACCCAAATATCATGGGTATCGGTCCTGTGCCTGCCACCCAGAAAGTGTTGGAGCAGGCGGGTCTTGGTTTGGAAGAAATGGACATTATCGAGATTAACGAAGCATTTGCTGCGCAGGTACTGGCTTGTAATGAAGAAATGAAGATGGATCTTGAGAAAGTGAATGTCAACGGAGGGGCGATTGCTCACGGCCACCCTCTTGGAGCGACGGGGGCCATTCTTGCTACTAAAGCCATTTATGAACTGAAGCGCAGGGACGGCCGGTATGCTCTGGTTACAGCTTGCATCGGCGGAGGTCAAGGAATTGCGATGATTCTAGAACGTGGATGAAATCCATCGTTTTCGCGTGATTTAGGAATGTTATAATAACGTATCATCCCTAAACGAGAGGACAATGCAGTGATGAAAGAGAAAATGATTGATGTAAGCATCCATCTATTTGACAAAAAAGGCTTCACAGAAACGTCGATTCAGGAAATAGTGGACGAACTGGGAGTAACCAAAGGTACATTTTATTATTACTTTACCAATAAACAGGAATTGTTAACGACGATTCACTTGAATTTCATTGAATTTCTACTTAAAAAGCAGGACGAAATTCTTCAGAACGAAGCAAAGGATTCAAGGGAAAAGCTGCGCGCAATGATTTACATGGTCATACAAAGTATTAACGAGCGGAAAAAAAGCGCAAGGATCTTTTTCCGTGAAATGCGCAATCTTGGACCGAAGTACCTGGAGCAGAACGTTGAAAAAAGAGATCAGTTCCGCAAGAATCTGCAGAAACTTGTGGAAGAAGGCATTCATAAAGGAGAATTTCAAGAAGGTCTTCACGCCGACATGGTTACGCGTGGAATTCTTGGAATGACAAACTGGAGTTACTACTGGTATAACCCCGAGGGAGATGTATCAGCGGAAGAGCTGACTGACATTTATGTAGAGATATTGTTAAATGGCATAAATAAGAGCGATTAACGGATCGCTTCCCTTTTAAGAGGGGTTTATCTCCAGAATACTAACCGGTCAGAATGGGAGGGTGAGAATTGAATCATGAAATACGAGTTAGGGTCAGATTTTGTGAAACGGACATGGCAGGGCACGTGAACAATACGAGCTATTTCATTTATTTGGAGGAAGCACGAGGGAAATTTTTTCAAGAAGTTATGCCAGATGACCTCGGCTCCGCGGGACAATTCATTTTGGCTTCCACGAAGTGCGATTTTGTCAGTCAGGCCTATTTTGGTCAGGAATTAAAAGTGTCTTCCGGAGTGTCTCATATTGGAAACAGCAGCTTCAGTTTTACTCACAGTATTGAGGCTGCTGATACGGGAGAACGGATTGCAGAATCAGAAGCCGTAGTTGTTCATTTTAATTATGATGCGCAGAAAAGTGAAGCTATCCCTCGCCGCTTACGTGATGCACTAGAAAGTCACCTCGTCCCGAATTTATAAGGGAGAAAGGAGAGATTATTATTCCTAGATTTGAAGGTACCATAGCTGTCGTTACGGGCGCTGGAAGCGGAATTGGTGAACAGGCAGCTGCCCGGCTTGCTTCCGAGGGTTCCCAAGTTATTCTGGTGGGACGGACCGTATCTAAACTTGAGCGAGCAGCTCAGCAGATTAATGAAGGACGGACTGAATCCGCAGCCGATATTTTTCAGGCGGATGTGACGAAAGAAGAGGAAGTCCAGCAGCTGGCTGACTATATTGAGAAGAAAGCAGGAGGTCTCCACATTCTTGTAAACAATGCGGGAACCTCAGGGAATTCTACCATACTTAATATGGAGGAATCGGAGTGGGACAGGATTCAGAACACGAATTTAAAAAGCGTGTATCTGGTTTCGAAAGCACTCGGACGTCTCATGATCAATAGTAAGGAGCAGGATGAGGGAGAAGTCAATCGGTCGATTGTAAATGTCGCTTCCTTATCTGGACATAAAGCAGGGGCCAAGATCCCTCACTACAGCTCTTCCAAAGCGGCGGTTATCAATTTTACTAAGTCACTGGCGTTAGAGTTTGCCCCTTATGGGATCCGGGTGAATTCGGTTTCCCCTGGTTTTGCGGAAACACCATTGACTGAAGAAGGATTAAAAAATAAGCGATTTGAGGAAGCGATTCAGCGCAATACGGCACTCGGGCGGGTGGGACGACCTGAGGAAATTGCAAAGGTGATTACTTTTGCTGCCTCAGACGAAGCTTCCTACATGACGGGGTCAGATTTATTAGTAGATGGCGGATGGATGATTACTTAATTTTTTTATGAAAAGGAAAGCGCTTACAGAAATTCTTTTGATCTGAACTTGAAAAAGGAGAGGTATTCATGAAAACGAAGCACTATGATTTCTGGCCGAAATTAACGAAAACACTTACCGTGCCAGAAACATCTATTTATGACAATCTGAAAGTATCTGCAGCGCGTTACCCCGAGCACGAAGCGATCTATTATTACGGGGCTACGATAACATACCGTGAGCTGTTGGCAGAGGTCGATGATCTGGCTGGTTATTTGCAGCAATACTTAGAAGTGACCAAGGGGGAGAAAATTCTATTATTCATGCAGAACTCTCCCCAATTCATTATTGCCTATTATGCCATCTTAAGAGCTGGGGCAGTAGTTGTCCCGATTAATCCTATGCTGAAAACAAATGAACTCGAATTTTACATTAAGGATGGCTCGATAAGAAATGCATTGATCGGACAGGAATTTCTGGAAGTGGTCGAGCCATTAGTGGAAAGTACATCGCTTGAACACCTGATTGTGGCTGCTTATTCCGATTATAAAGGAAACGAACTGGAAGATTATCTTCCGCCAGAAGTTTCTGCAGCAAGAACGTCTTTAACAGGAGATTATCTGCATATATGGGCAGAGGCTCTGAAGAACAAAGCAAAACCGCAGGAACAATCGGTGGCAGCGGATGACTTAGCCGTACTTCCTTATACCTCAGGAACGACGGGACTCCCCAAAGGGTGTATGCATACCAACCGCACCGTACAGGCGAACACCATTGGAGCTTATCACTGGGCTCGCGCGACTTCAGATTCAAGTACATTAGCTACTCTGCCGTTATTTCACGTGACCGGAATGATTCACAGCATGCTGATGCCGATTTTCAGCGGGAATAAGATAGTTCTTATGACAAGATGGAATCGTGAAGCTGCAAGGCAGCTGATTCGCGGTCAGCAATGCACACACTGGGTAACGATCAGTACGATGCTCGTTGACTTCCTTGCTAATCCTGCTGTTGAAGCAGAGGATCTGCGTTCACTTTACGCGATTTCAGGCGGGGGAGCCTCTTTTCCAAAAGCCCTTGGTGAAAAGCTATACAATCTGACAGAGCTTGAATTTGTGGAAGGTTACGGCTTATCTGAGACCATTGCTCAAACCCATTTCAATCCGCCTGACCGGCCAAAGCTTCAATGTCTCGGCATCCCGTCCTTTAATGTAGATTCGCGTATCATTGATCCGGCGACCAATGAAGAAGTTCCAACGGGTGAGATCGGAGAAATTATTGTAAACGGACCTCAAGTCATGCTCGGCTATTACAATCGTGAGGACGAAAATGAAAACGCTTTTATAGATATAGACGGCAAGTCCTTTTTCCGGACCGGAGATATTGGACGCTGTGATGAGGAAGGCTATTTCTTTATCGTCGATCGATTGAAGCGGATGATCAATGCATCCGGGTTTAACGTATGGCCGACAGAGGTGGAGTCAGCTCTGTATGACCATCCCGCCGTTCAGCAGGCTTGTGTAGTTGGCGTGCCGGATCCGCGAAAAGGTGAAAATATCAAAGCTTTCGTCATTTTAAATGATGGATACGAAGGAGAAGTGACGGAAGAAGAGATTGTGGCCTGGTCCAAAGAGCGGATGGCTGCCTATAAGTATCCAAGATTGGTGGAGTTCAGAAAAGAATTTCCTACGACCAATAGTGGAAAAATCTTGTGGCGTAAGCTGCAGGAGCAGGAGCGTGAGAAGGTGCAGGGCAGTTAAGGATTGATTGAATTGGTCAGGGAGTCCCAGGGACGATCTTCCGCTGTGTCACCTGGGTCCCGGACTTCAAAATCTGGTTAAAGGGGAAGTTCAATGGATATTTTAACTCAGCAGCTATTCAATGGGCTGACAATTGGTAGTGTTTATAGTCTGGTTGCTTTAGGACTGACACTCGTTTACGGCATCCTTCACATTCCTAACTTTGCCCACGGTGCTTTATACATGCTTGGTGCTTATATCACTCTGACCATGATGCTGTTATGGGGAATTCATTATTGGATAGCCATGGCGGTTTCTGTTCTTGTGGTGGGACTGCTTGGAGTTCTTATGGACCGGCTGGTTTTTCACCCGCTTCGAAATGCTCCTCCGATCCACGATAAAATTGCGGCTATCGGAATGCTGTTGTTTCTCGAGGCGTTTGCCCAGTTGATATGGGGTGCCGACTATCGGACCATGACTACGCCTTACGGGCAAGTCATTAATCTTTTTGGCACCACAGCTACGATGCAGCGTGTGCTCATCAATGTGGGAGCAATAGCGGCCATGGTTCTGCTTTATCTGTTTTTGAAAAAGACGTACATCGGATCCACCATCATTGCCATGGCGCAAAACCGGGAAGGAGCACATTTGGTCGGAATTAATACAAATAAAGTCGCGATGCTTACCTTTATGATTTCCGGTGGGCTGGCAGCCATTGCCGCCTCGTTATCGGCTCCGATCAATCTTGTTTTTCCGGGAATGGGGCACCTTGTCATCCTGAAAGCCTTTGTCATTATCATCCTTGGTGGAATGGGCAGCATTCCTGGAGCAATCCTTGGTGGTTATATCCTTGGCTTTACGGAAAGTCTAGGCGCCACCTATATTTCTAACGATTATAAAGACCTGATTGCTTTTCTACTGCTTGTGATTATTCTATCCATTCGTCCTAAAGGACTTTTTTCCAGGGAGGGTTTTTAAATGGGAGCATTTCTCAGGAAAAGAGGCTGGCTTATCGGGTTTGTCTTACTGACGGTTGTGTTTCCTTTTCTCTCGCAAAATGATTACTTTCTGCATGTGCTAACCCTTGCCTTCATCTGGATGATTGCAGTTTATGGACTGAATCTTCTGGCAGGCTATACGGGTTACCTATCCCTTGCCCATGCTGGTTTTTTTGCCATTGGAGCTTACGCCTTAGGACTGCTGACAGTTAAAGCGGGTTTAAACTACTGGGTGGCTCTTGTGCTTGCCTGTGTAATTACGAGTGCCATCGGCTTTGTCGTAGGGTTAGTTTCTTTGCGGACCCGGGAACACTTTTTTGCCATTTATACGCTTTGTGTCGGATATATCATCTACTTAGTGATCGATAAATGGGACAGCCTGACCGGCGGTGTACGCGGATTGATAGGAATTCCTGCGCCCGCAGCCATCGGGCCGATCTCGTTTGAAACCCCGCTCTCTCAATATTACCTGATTCTTTTTTTCTTGCTGGCTACGATTCTAGTTATGTACAGGATTGTCCATTCTCTTACAGGGCGTACGTTTATAGCGATTCGGAACAGTGAAGACCTGGCTCAGACGATTGGAATCTCTACGATGAAAAATAAGCTGCTCGTCTTTGTCCTCTCTACGTTTTTCGCGGGTCTGGCGGGAGCTTTGTATGCTTCTTTTATCAGGTTTATCGGTCCTGACATTGGATACATTACGATCATTTTTGATTTTCTTACCTACTTGCTTGTCGGAGGTCTCGGAACTCTTGCTGGTCCAATTGTAGGAACCTTTCTTATTGTGAGCGTCTCTCAATCTTTGCAATTTTTACAAGACTATCGGATGCTTATTTTCGGTCCACTCTTAACCTTACTGATTATTTTTTATCCAAGGGGAATCGCGGGTGCGTATCTTGACTTTCGAATGAAGAGAAAAGCGAAGAAAAAGAAAGCCGTTCAGCCTAAGCAGCCTTCCTATGTTCGTCAGCCACAGGAAGATACAGAGAAAAAGGTGAAGGAGGGGTAAAGAATGTTTATTGAAACCAGAAAGCTCACGAAGAAATTTGGAGGACTAATCGCCGTTAACGAGGTAGATTTCACAATTGAAAAGGGGAAGATCAACGCGATTATCGGTCCAAATGGGGCCGGGAAGTCTACGTTCTTTAACCTGGTAAGCGGGTCATACACACCAAGTTCTGGGCAGGTTTTTTATAAAGGGAAGGATATTACGAAGCTGCCTCCTAATAAAATTGCTACTTTAGGGGTAGCACGCACATTCCAGACCACCAATCTTTTTGAACAATCTACCGTTCTTGACAATGTAATCGTTGGACACCGGCTCAGAACGCGCTCCAACCTCCTCGATGCAGTACTCCGAACCAAACGTTATAAAGAGGAAGAGAAAAAGTGCCGGGACAAAGCGATGGAGGTTCTTGATTTCGTTGAATTAACGCATGTAAGGGACGAACTTGCCGTGAATATATCCCAGGAAGAGAAGAAACGGGTTGCTTTCGCACTCGCGCTGGCTACGGATCCGGAAGTTGTTTTTCTCGATGAACCAACTGCAGGGATCAATCCAGGAGAAACCGAAGGCCTGGCAGCTTTGATGGAAAAAATGGTCAAGCAGGGCATCACCGTAT
This sequence comes from Halobacillus sp. K22, assembly GCF_052246795.1. NCBI lineage: Bacteria > Bacillati > Bacillota > Bacilli > Caryophanales > Bacillaceae > Halobacillus > Halobacillus sp. K22. The sequence continues at coordinate 44,373 of NZ_JBQQCN010000009.1, forward strand.
GCTTGATTGAACACAAAATGAAAATGATTATGAAGCTTGCCGACAAGATCATGGTCTTAAATTACGGGGAAAAAATTGCAGAGGGAACATCTGAGGAAATCATGAACAACCAGGCTGTTATTGAAGCATATCTAGGTGGTGACGCGAGTGCTTGAGTTATCGAATGTGTCGGTGAAATATGGCAGCTTTGCGGCAGTTAAAGATATTGATATTCAAGTGGGAGAGGGAGAGCTTGTCGTTTTACTTGGTTCAAATGGAGCGGGAAAAAGTACAACGTTTAACGCTATCAGCGGACTTCAGAAACCAAGCGCTGGAGACATTATTTTTGAAGGAAAATCGATCACGGGTTTATCACCAGATAAGATTGTCCAGGCAGGAATTGTGCAGTGTGCGGAGGACCGCAAGCTGTTTCCACAAATGTCGGTCCATCAGAATTTAATTATGGGAGCCTATGTTCATCGGAAAAAGCGAAAACAAGTGAAAGAATCCATCTCTGAGGTCTATGAACTTTTCCCGATTTTACAAGAGAAAAAAGAAAATGCTGCCGGCTCGTTGAGTGGAGGTCAGCAGCAGATGCTTGCAATTGGAAGAGCCCTAATGTCCCGCCCGAAAATGATGCTTCTTGATGAGCCTTCCATTGGCCTTGCTCCTCTTATTGTAGAGCAGATGTTTGAGGTCATTCAGAAGATCAATAAGGATGGTACAACCGTTTTGCTAGCTGAACAGAATGCTTTTGCTGCACTAAAAATTGCGAACCGGGGCTACGTGTTTGAAAGTGGATCCATGGTTGTGCAGGGATCATCCGAAGAATTGTTAGCCAATGATACGGTTCGCAGGGCTTATATTGGAGCCTGATGATAAATGATTAGAAGACAGTGGAGCAGCGTTCGGTCAAAGAGAAAACACCTATCCTTAAGGAGGAGATCTAATGAAGGTTTTCAGATTATCTGCTTTTCTGGTGATGCTTGCGGTTCTGTTTATGTTAGGGGGATGTATTGATAACCCGTCCAATTCAGCGTCTGGTGATGGAAGCGGAGAAAGTCAAACGGAAACAACAGAAGCGGAAGAGGGGGAAGAACTGGTCAACATTGGTTATACGGGACCTTTGAGCGGTCCGGCAGCCTATTATGGAGAGCGATCGTTGAACGGGCTGAAAATGGCTGTCGAAGAAATCAACAATAACGGCGGGTTTGAGATTGATGGACAAACGTATAAGTATAATCTCGTGTCATTGGACGATAAATATCTTCCGAATGAGACAGCGGCTAATGCCAAACGTCTGCTTCAGGAAAATAACACGCCTATTATTTATACGCCGCACAGCGGAGGCGTAAAGGCAATGCAAGTGTTCAATGAAAAGGAAAACTTTCTTATTGGAGCCTATACGAGTGAGCCGGCAGTGACGGCTGAGGGTAACGAACTTACGGTCCGAATCCCACCGAGTTATGATGGATATATCGAACCTTTCACTACTTATACTATGGATAACTTTGGTAAGAAAATTGCGGCTCTGCCAACGTCTTCTCAGTACGGAAAAGATTGGACAGAAGCCCTGCTGCCACATTGGAAAGAGCAAGGCGGTGAAGTGGTCTATAATTCTTCCATCGATTTCTCTAAGGATACAGACTTCTTCACATTGGTTACAAATGCCTTAGAAGGCGATCCAGACGTGCTGTTTATTGGCGGTCCATCCGAGCCGACGGCTAAGGTAGCGAAGCAGGCAAGAGAATTAGGCTTTGAAGGCGGGTTTATCGTGATGGACCAGGCCAAGCTGAATGAAATGAAAACCGTCACGGGTTCATATGAGATGCTGAATGGTGCAGTAGGTGTAACACCGCTTATAAATTCAGATTATCCAGGAACCGATGAATTTATTGAAAAATATAAAGAGAAATATGGAGAAGAACCAGGATCTGAAGCTGGTTATCATTACGTATCGATATATGCCTTTATGGAAGCTATGAAAGCTGCGGGAACGGTAGAAGACCCATCAGCCATCCGCTCTCATATGCAGGAGGGACTGGATGCGATTCCTGAAGAGAAAGAAGTTTACACCATTAAGCGAATTGAGGAGGATGGAGGATTCACTACTGGTTTACGGATTGCGGCTGTCGAAAACGGTGAAATAGTCACCATTAACGTGAACGAGTAAGTCTGATTGAGCCAGTTGTATGAAGAGACTACACCATATAGCTGGCTTTTTATACATAGACCTCACCTGGAAAGGAAGGTTGTAATAGACGTTGTGGTTCATTACCGGGTTATTACACTAAAGGGCCGGATTGTGGAAGACTCCGATTCGAGATATTGTGTGGAGAAAGGGGCGGAAGGGAACGGCTCGCTTTCCGCGGGCATGAGGTGAGCTTCCTCAGGCTCCGCCTTCCGGGATCTCACCGATCATGTTCATCCCGCAGGAGTCTTCGCCGTTCCCTTCCGCCCCTTTGCGATTATTGAGAGCTCAAAATTTTCTGCATAAACGCCTTCCCATGAACAAGGATCATCTATGATTCCCACTGGTCTTTACTTGTGTTTAATTGTAGAAACCCTGTTATATAAGCATTTGAGGCAAATGCAGCATGGCTTCTTTCTCCTATAGCAGGGGCCGTTCACTAGATATCGTTGGGTTGGTGGGGAAATGATGAGAGTCCCATGGGAGAAGGAACTAGGTGAGATCCCGCAGGGAGTGAAACGAGCGAGGAAGCTCACCGTTCCCCCATAGGAAAGCGAGTTATTTCCCCGCCAGCCCTATTCCAAATAGAGTAACGGGCCCCAGTTATCTCGAAACTGAGTCTTCCAGTAACGGGAGCTTATCTTTAAGAATCGACACTGAGAGTATAACAGAGCTAAAAGAAAAGGTAACATAATTTTTCATAGTGCAATCTACATTAAAATGAATATCTTTATAAAACGTTTTACCTTCAATTATAAAGCGAAATGTTCCTGTTGAGTTAGACGGTGTTATTAATAAATTAAGGAGGAGATTTTAATGATGAATTTTGAATTAACAGAAGAACAGGAAATGGTTAGAAAAGTGGTTCGTAAATTCGTAGATCAAGAAATCAATCCCTATATTCAGGAATGGGATGAAAAGGGTCATTTTGAATCCTCTATTATGAAACGTCTCGCAGACCTTGACCTGATGGGAGTGTGTATTCCTGAACAGTACGGGGGTAGCGGAATGGATTACAATACGCTCGCGATCGTTTGTGAAGAATTAGAGCGGGGAGATACTGCTTTCCGTACGGCTGTTTCCGTTCATACAGGTCTGAATAGTATGACACTGCTGCAATGGGGCAATGAAGTCCAGAAACAGAAATACCTCATTCCGCAGGCAAAAGGAGAAAAAGTAGGGGCGTTTGGATTAACGGAGCCCAATGCTGGATCCGATGTTGCCTCTTTAAAAACGACAGCCACAAAAGAAGGAGACTTCTATATTTTAAATGGGCAGAAAACGTGGATTTCCTTATGCGACCATGCCGATCATTTCCTCGTTTTTGCCTATACAGATAAAAGTCAGAAGCATAAAGGGATATCGGCTTTTATCGTGGAACGGACTATGCCGGGATTCTCATCCCAGGCTATTAAAGGCAAGCTTGGTATCCGGGCAGGGAACACGGGAGAGTTATTTTTTGATCATGTAAAGGTGCCGAAAGAAAATCTGCTTGGAGAAGAAGGGGAAGGATTTAAGATCGCTATGGCCGCTCTCGATAATGGCCGCTTTACGGTGGCCGCCGGTGCATGCGGGCAGATTCTTGCGTGCCTTGAGGAAAGCGTGAAGTATTGCCACGAAAGAGAAACGTTTGGTAAAGAAATCGGCAAGCATCAGCTGGTCCAGCAAATGCTCGCTAAGATGGAAGCAGGCTATCAAATGTCCCGTCTCCTTGTTTTCCGCGCGGGAGAATTAAAAAACCAGGGCAGGAGGAACACGCGGGAAACTTCCCTTGCCAAATGGCAGGCCTGTGATTTTGCCAATGAAGCAGCGAATGACGCTGTTCAAATCCACGGGGCTTATGGCTATTCACATGAATACCCGGTAGAGCGATTTTTAAGAAACTCGAAAGCACCTGTCATTTATGAAGGTACACGGGAAATCCATACGGTCATGCAGGCGGAATACGTGCTTGGTTACCGGTCTGATAAGACTTTATCACGTTCGCTGCCGGCATGGCCTTATGATGAGGTGAAGGAAGAAGTGTAAAGAAGGGGGGACTGTATGTGACGGATTTAAAAAAACGCCCATGGTATCCATCGTATTCTCCGGAAATGAAGACAGAAATAAACCTTCCAGAAAGGTCTCTCTATACACTACTTAAAGAATCGGCTCATGAATTCGGCGATAGAACGGCAATCGTGTATGAAGATTGCCAGATCACTTATCAGCAATTGAAAGAGAATGTAGACCGGCTGGCCGGAGCGTGGAATGAACTTGGATTAACAAAAGGCGAACGAATCGGCCTGATGATTTCCAATCACCCGGACTATATCACGGCCTATTATGCTGCTCAGAGGCTCGGTCTGACCGTCGTTCAAATCAATCCGCGCTATACAAAAAGGGAACTGCTTCATATCATTGAAGACTCCGGTATGAACTATCTGGTGGCTGAGGAATACAATCGATTACTTGTTAATCAAGTAAAGGAAGAAAGCGGTATTACTCTTGTCTTTGTCTCAAAAGCAGAGCGGGATCTTCCCGAGTCGCTAGAAAATCTTATAAACAAAGCATATCCTCTGGAAAATGATATTCCTATCTCAGTTAAAGAAGATGTAGCTGTGATTCAATACACAGGCGGAACGACCGGTAAAATTAAAGGAGCTATGCTGACTCATTACAACTTAGTGGCTAATGTTGTTCAGAGCCATGCGATGTATGGAAAGTTAATGGATAAGGGGAAGGAAATTGTCCTTACTGCTACCCCACTTTATCACGTGTATGCAATGACAAGTGCTATGAATCTCGGTATCTATCTTGGCGCCACGATTCTGTTAATTCCTGAGTTCAAAGTGGATGATGTAGCAGAAAAAATTAAAAAGTATCAGCCTACCTTTTTTCCGGGTGTTCCAAAGATGTACAGTGCTTTTGTCCAGTATCCAAATATAGAATCCTATCGACTCGATTCGCTGAAGTTTTGTTCAAGTGGATCCGCTCCACTTCCTGTAGAGATTATCAGACGGTTTGAAAGTTTAACGGGAGCCATAATTGGAGAGGGGTTCGGTCTTTCAGAAGCGTCGCCTTCTACCCATCGGAACCCTGCCGGCGGAATAAGAAAGATAGGAAGTATAGGTCTGCCTTTTCCTGGGACGGATTGCCGGATTGTAGATGAACACGATGAGACTCTTCCGGTCAATAGTGTAGGAGAGCTCATCATTAAAGGCCCACAGGTTATGAAAGGTTATTGGAATCAGCCAGAAGAGACAAGCCACTCGTTAAGGAATGGCTGGTTATATACGGGAGATCTGGCCATGTGTGACGAAGATGGATACTTTTATATAGTAGGAAGAAAAAAAGAAATGATGATCAATGGCGGGTTTAATATTTATCCGCAGGAAATTGAAAGCGTTTTATATGAACATTCAGCTGTAAAAGATGCAGCGGTGGTGGGGATTCCAGACAGGGAGAAGGGGGAAATCGTAAAAGCCTATGTGGTTTTGAAAGAACAGCACAAGGTGGAGGTGAATGAGTTAAAAGAATACTGTTCAACCCGTTTAGCCCGTTATAAAGTGCCGAAGCAATACGAGATTCGTGAAGAACTTCCCAGAAATACAGTGGGAAAATTATTAAAGCGAAAACTGATAGAGGAAGAGAAAGCTAAAATCAGCGAAGTAAGTCCTCCCCATGCCCGTAAACACTGATTCACCTGGGGAAGGTAGATTCTTAAAATTTGTAATCCAGGGAGTGCTGACGATGGATTTTAATTTTGATGAAGATATTCAAATGTTGAAGAGCAGCGTGCGCGATTTTATCCAAACAGAAGTAGAAGCGGTAGCCATGGAGATTGAGAGAGAGGATAGAATTCCCGAACATATCATCGAGATGTCTAAAGAAATGGGGTTGTTTGGTCTAAGCATTCCAGAAGAATACGGCGGTCTTGGTATAGGGATGGTAGGAAAGTGTGCTTTATATGAAGAAATTGGAGCCACTCATAATGGTTACACCACGCTGGTCGGCGGTCATACGGGGATAGGCACGGTCGGCATTGTAGAAATGGGCAATGAAGCTCAGAAACAAAAATATCTGCCGAAGCTCGCGCGAGGAGAGTCGATTGGAGCTTTCGCCCTTACTGAACCAAGTGCTGGTTCGAATGCCACTAATTTAAAGACCACCGCAGTTAAACAAGAAGATAAGTATATTCTTAATGGGACGAAACACTATATTACGAATGCCACAGAAGCAGATATTTTCACTGTAATGGCTGTCACAGATGCAAGTAAAGGGGCAAAAGGGATCACTTCATTTATTGTGGAAAAAGATTTTCCGGGTTTCCAGGTCGGAGCTGTGGAACCTAAAATGGGGCTCCATGGATCTCAATCAGCTGAAATTATTTTAGAAGACTGTGAAGTTCCACTCGAAAATGTACTGGGGCAAGAGGGCGAGGGGTATGTTAATGCCCTTAAAATTCTTGCGAACGGTCGGGCAGGACTGGCCGCAAGAAACTTAGGATCCTGCCAGAAGCTGCTGGATTTATCGATGCAGTTTACCCAGGAACGAGAACAATTTGGTGTGCCCATTATCGAACACCAGGCCGTTGCCCATATGGTGTCTGAAATGGCGGTAGAAATCGAAGCGCTTCGCTCCTTTACGTACCGGATTGCCTGGATGGTCGATCAAGGTCAAAAAGTAATTAAAGAAGCGGCTATGCTTAAATTATATGGCTCGGAAGTGTACAACCGGGTAGCCGATAAAGCTGTTCAAGTTCACGGCGGCATTGGTTACATAGCCGACTATCCGATTGAACGATTCTTCCGAGATGCACGAATTACGAGAATTTATGAAGGAACTTCGGAAATTCAGAAAAACATTATTTCCAGCCAATTGAAAAAGGAGTACAGCCTGTGAGCGGGAGATGGGAGTATAAATGATGGAACCGGTTGTGATTGTAAGTGCAGTCCGAACACCGATAGGAAAATACGGAGGAGCCTTTAAAAATCTATCCTCAGCCGATTTAGCTTCCACCGCCATAAAGGAAGCTGTTTCAAGGGCAGGTCTTTCCCCGGAGCAGGTGGACGAAGCGATTATGGGAGAAGTCCGGCAGACTACTCAGTCTTCTAATGTTGCGAGAGTTGCAGCGTTACGGGCTGGTATTCCTGAAGCTTCTCCCGCTTTTACAATTAACCGGCTTTGCGCTTCTGGTATGCAGGCTGTTGCCTCGGGGGTCCAGCAAGTTGCTTTTGACCAAGCAGAGGTTATTGTAGCTGGAGGAACAGAAAGTATGAGTCAATCTCCTATCTACTTAAGAAATTCAAGATTCGGGGGAGATCAGCCAATTTTAGTCGATTCAAATAAAGAAGCTGGTCAACAGCCGAAGGAAATCTATGGAAATGAACTCGGGATGGGAATAACGGCAGAAAATGTTGCCGAACGCTATTCTATTTCAAGAGAAGACCAGGATGCTTTTGCTCTTGAAAGCCAAAGGCGGGCAGCTATGGCTTTGGATGCTTCAACGTTCAAAGATGAAATTGTTCCAGTCGAAGTAGTCGAGCGAAGAAAGTCTTTGATTGTAGATCGTGATGAGCATCCCAGGCCTCAAACGTCGTTAGATAAGCTCGCAAGCTTGCGGCCCGCTTTCAAGGAGAATGGAACTGTAACAGCGGGGAATGCCTGCGGCAGGAATGACGGAGCAGCTGCTCTCGTGATCATGCAGGAATCAAAAGCCAAATCATTAGGTCTGAAGCCTATGGCCAGGATTACAGACTGGGCTGTATCGGGAGTTTCTCCCGAAGTGATGGGAATTGGACCTATTCCTGCCGTTAAGAAACTGCTTGAGAAGACGTCTACCAGGATAGCAGATGTCGGTCTTATAGAACTGAACGAAGCTTTTGCTTCTCAATCACTGGCGGTCATTCGGGAACTCGGCCTGGATGAGGTCCGAGTCAACATTCACGGTGGGGCGATTGCTCTTGGACACCCAGTTGGAGCAAGCGGGGCGAGAATTTTGACGACGCTTTTACATGCGATGATAAGAAGAGACGAACAAAAAGGAATTGCCACCTTATGTGCCGGTGGCGGACAAGGAATGGCCATTATGGTTGAAATAATATAGGGAGGGGATTTCAGAGTGAGAGATCAATCTTCTTTTTTTGAGCACATAGGTTGCTCCAAACATAGAGGGGAAGAGGGGGAGATCCTTCTCACTCTCCCTGTTAAGCCCGAAATCTTATCGGCTGAAGGCACTATGCCTCCTGGTATATTCTCAAGCATGCTCGATATCGTTATTGGTTCAACCATAGGGGAATTGATCCAGAAGCCAACTACAACAGTAAATCTAAACATCAACTATTTTGACTTTGCGAATCGTGGACCATTTACCGCAGTGGGTAAAATAATCTGGAGAAATGGAAAAATGATTGCAGGTGAAGGAAGCGTACTGGACCGTGATGGAAATCTGGCAGCTAAAGCGGCTGGAACTTTTAAAGTAATGAGCCGGTCTATGGAGTAGGGAGGAAAAGGCGTGACAAAGACAATTGATGAAGTACGCGAAAGTTTTGAATCCAGTCCATTCTTTTCCCATATTGGGTTTGAGATTATTCATTTTGAACAGGGAAATGTTCTTCTGGAACTACCTGTTCAGGAAAAGTTGTTCAACGTAAATGGCACACTGCATGGAGGCGTTCATGCGACCATGCTTGATTTAATTATAGGAATGGCCATTCGCTCTACGACTAAAACCCGGTGTACAACGATGAATTTAAATATTAACTACTTGGCACCTTCGGCAGGCGGCAGCATAACGGCGAAGGGGAGGATCCTGCAGCAAGGTTACCGGATTGTAACGGCAGAAGGAGAATTATATGATTCTGAAGGAACAATGGTGGCAAAAGGAGTAGGCACGTATAAATTAATAAGGGATAAATAAAGCTCAGTCCAGGACTGAGCTTTATTTATCTTCTATTATTTCTTTTAGCACGACCGCGTGATTATGTTCTTTATCTTTAGCTCCGAATAGGAGGATTAGACGTTTATCCGCTGCCACTGCCTTCAATTCTTGAATTTTGGATTGTGCTTCAGAGTTATCCTTAATTTCTTTACGATAAGCTTCTTTAAACGTATTAAATTTAGCGGGGTCATGGTCGAACCATTTTCTAAGATCCGGGCTTGGGGCAATTTCCTTCAGCCATTCGTCAAGTTCTGCATCTTCTTTAGAAATTCCTCTTGGCCAGACACGATCAACGAGTACCCGATGGCCTCCTAAAGTTTTATTTTCATCATAGATTCGCCTTAGTAAAATTGACAAAAAAATAACCTCCCCGGTGGGCTGATTTTCTAAGGTCAGTTTTTCAATCTTCTATTAACCAGTTCCACGCTTCTTCCAACTGGTTCGGTTTATAATCCTTTGCCTGTAAACCTGGTAAATAATCTGCTGCCTGTGTACCTAGCTCTATCAGTGCTCTTTCAGTAACTACTGCGAATTTTGAAAACTGTCTCCATCGTTTTAAATTAACCTTTGTACCTTCCCAGAAGCCTTCAAGAGTGGTCCCGTCAAGTTCAGGAACAAAGGCCAAAACTTTAAAATTTTGATCATCATCAAAATAGCCTTGTATATAATCATCAAGCATTCTCGCGTCATGGCCAGTTAATTTCTCTCTAACGTCTATTACGATAGTGGATGCGTCTCGACTTGAAAGAAATGTGAACATATAAGACACCTGCTTTCTAAAGGAGATTAGGACATGTGTTTACCTGTTCCCATTGAATCACTGGATAAACATGGTCAAACTTTGTGTGGATCGATTTTTTATAAGGGAAAGGCTGGAGTAAAGGCGAAAAATTGGTATTTATATCGCATTGTGAAGTGGGATGGATTATTTAAGAAACCAACTAAACGATTAGGTAATCTTATAAAATTCAACAAAAGCAATAAAAAGAAAGCCTGCCTTTTAAAAAGACAGACTTTCTATAAATCCGATTATTGATTAATATACATATCTACGCCAGGACCGAATGGAATGCCAAGCAATGCAAAGGCAACTAACAGTACGACCCAGATGGCGAAGAAAATAATGCTGTACGGCAGCATGAGGGAAATCAATGTCCCTAAGCCAGCTTTCTTATTATACTCCCGCATAAAGGCCAGAACCACGATGATATATGGGTTCATTGGGGTGATAATGTTTGTGGAGGAATCGGCAATACGATAAGCTGCTTGAATGAATGCCGGGTGATAGTCCAATAGATAGAACATCTGCAGGAAGATCGGTGCTTCAAGCGCCCATTGGGCAGATCCACTGAAGATCAACAGGTTCATCAGTGCGGTCAGCATGGAGAAGCCGACAACAACCGGCAAGCCTGTCATATTCATAGCTTCAAGTGCATTTGCACCACTGACAGCGACCCACGTACCAATGTTGGTCCAGTCAAAGTAAGCAATAAACTGAGCGGCCGCAAAAATCAGTACAATAAATCCGGACATATCCTTCATCGCTTCACTCATAAACCCGGAAATGTCGCGAGTAGATTCGATCTTTTTAACCGTCACACCATAGGTAATACCGATGGTGATGAAGAAGAATAGAATAATTGGAACAATGCCATCTAAGAATGGAGACGGAATAATACCGCCTTCTTCGTTTCTTAAAGCGGACCCAGGCCATGCAAGAGCAATAATAAGAATAGCGATAAAGACTAAGCCTGATATAACAGCATTTCTAAAACCTTTTTTCTCTAACGTTGTACTGGCCTCCAGTTCATTTTCAGAACCTTCACCTTCGTATTTTCCTAAGCGGGGTTCAATGATTTTTTCGGTAATAAGAGCCCCTGTAATAGAGAGAACAACAACAGATGCAATCATGAAGTACCAGTTATCGACAGGTGTAACCACGATATCAGAACCAATGCTTTGCATAACCTCTGTTGAAATTCCGGAAAGCAGGGCATCAGTACCAGCAATAATAATGTTAGCTGTAAAACCGGAACCGACTCCTGCGAAACCTGCGGCTAAACCAGCCAGCGGGTGGCGTCCGATTGTATAGAAAACCATAGCAGCAAGAGGAGGCACAATAACGAAAGCGGCATCGGAAGCCAGGTTTCCTAATATTCCGACAAATATAACCGCATAAGTGATCAGTGATTTTGGTGCTTTCAAGATGGTACTCTTAATAGCTGTTTCCAATAAGCCGACTTTATCGGCAAGACCAATACCTAACATCATAGCCAATACCAGGCCAAGCGGCGCGAATCCAGTGAAATTATCAAGCATGGACGTTAAGATATACTCAAGACCGTCACCTGAAACGAGACTCTGGATCGCGACTTCTTCCCCCGTACCGGGTTCTTCCACGGTGACTCCAAATAGGGAAACGACCCAGGAGAAGAGAATCGTAAATCCGGCCAAGTACACAAATAGCATGAATGGTTCTGGCAGCTTGTTACCGACTCGTTCAATAAAGTTTAAAAACCTTGCCATACCTTTGCTCGTTTGTTCATTGTTGTTACTCATGTGCTTCACCCTTCCAATTAATTTGGGAAATTTTCCTTAATCCTTCCGTTTTTAGCCAAAAACTGTGTAAACGTCATGAGTCTAGTTGCAAGAAGGGCTCTTCCTCCCTAAAAAGGGAGGAACTGAAAGACCTTCCTCGGCCGGCCTCGTTCACCGGATTGTGTTTCACCGGCTTGCTCAACAATGCCGACTCGTTCCATTTCGGATAAAATTCTTCTTCCGTTTCGTTCTGTGCTTTTTAGCCACCTGGACAGATCCTGAGACGAAAATTGTTCACGTCCGTAATGTTTTACATAGGAGACTATCTTAGAGACGACACCTGGGCTGAGGTTCGCATCTTTCAGCTTCTCTTTCCAGGCTTGCCCTACATCGGTCGTCTGATAATCAATCTGTTCTTTCTGCTGTTTGAGCGAAATTGATTGATCGTCATCGACCACCAGGATGACGGGTTCTTCGTACTCTTTAACGTGACGGAATCCGATTCTTACGTGCTGCTCTGCCTGAAGGACAGTTTCGCCAAACCCAATTGATACTTTAGCTTGAAGGCTTGTCTGAAGACGGATGTCCTGAATCAGTTTAAACAAATCGGCTTCTGATTCATGGCTTAGTTCTCCTCGTGTTGTGAAAATGAAGAATAATCCATCGCCCATCTGCATAACTGAGCCATTTGTTTTTTCAGCAATGGAGTAAAGCTCACGGCGGACATCAAGTTCCTGGTACCTCGTTTTGAAGGAGTAATAGAGTTCTTCTAAATGTTCAGGATCCAGATTAATTCGAAAACCGATGACAGCTACTTGTGAATTACGATAGAGGTTCGTCTGGGCTCGTTCTTCGAGGAACTGGATAATCATCTTGATTGATAAATAAGAGGGAGTCACACGAAAAACGGGAATACCCTTATCTTTTAATTTCCGAAAGACATCTTTGATGGAAGTAATCACGACTTCCGTTTTTCCTTCTTCATATAATCGAGTATGATAATCTACGAGTTCATCAGAGCTTTGTCCACTTTTAAAAGGATGATTATAATAGGTTAGATCCTCGAGCTGATAGTAAGAGAGGATCTTTTCAAACTCTTCACTTTCAATCGTATCAATGCCAACTCTTCGGTAAACTTGGTTGGATGCCAGTTGAGCCTCAAGGAGGATGCCGAAGAAGCTTGCACCGTGCAGTGGGGGATAGGCTCCTTCATTTTCAGTGATTAATTCATTTTCGATTGCGTACGTATAATTCAATACGCCGGAGAAAAACCATTGATCGACTTCATAACGATGACGAGTTAAAATGTCGCTCACTTCAGTCAAATGGTCATAGGAATAAGGTACAAAAGTGATGGTCTCGAATTCCTTGGCTACATACATAATCTGCTGCAAGGAGTCGTGAGGCGCAATGACTCCTATTGTTGTTTTCATGGCAGTTCACCTGTTTCAATTTTTAAATATTCAGCCATTACTTTTGTACCTTTGGCCAGATCTTCAACGGAGGCGTACTCTTTCGGATGATGGCTGAGTCCTTCCTCGCACGGAATGAAGAGAAGACCGGATGGCCATTTTTCAGCCATATTCATGACGTCATGACCTGCGCCGCTATCCATTTCCAGGTAGTTAAAATCCAGTTGATCTGCTACTTGCGCGAGTTTACCTTGAAGGTTCGGATCTAAAAAAACAGAGTTGTTATTCACAAGTGTGTGGACATGAACCTGTATCTTACGTTTGTCTTCAATTTTCTTGCAAAATGATTCTATTCGTTCAGCCAGTTCTCTTTTTAAGGAGTCGTCCACGCTGCGGATATCGATTCCTAGTTCCACCTGGCCTGGAATGACGTTCATCACATTTGGATGAAGGTGAACAGTGCTTACTGTTGCAACCAGAGGCACGTCCTGCTCTTCATTCATTTGGTTGGCTTGTTCTTCCACAAACGTGATAAGCGGCGCAATTGCTGCGAAAGCATCGGATCTTCGGTGCATCGGTGTGGTCCCTGTATGATTCGACATTCCTTCAGCCGTAATCTGCAGGCGGATCGGACAGGCGACTCCGCGTACGATCCCAATATCTGCTCCGTTATTTTCAATCTGAGTGCCTTGTTCAATATGAAGCTCTAAAAAGCTTTCTAATTCTTTCTCACCTTTTTCAGCCTGGTCAATCGTATCCCAGTATAAGCCGAATGATTCCACTGCTTCCTTAATGGTTACGCCTTCTGCGTCCTCAACGTCAGCAACATCGTCTTTATCAAGCAGACCGCTGACAGCTTTACTGCCGATCGTGGATACGCCGAATCTGGCTGATTCTTCTGAAGCAAAACAAACGACGCTTATATTTTTCTGCGGGGCGTAATGTTCATCCTTTAGAAGTTTAATCGCGGCAAGGGCTGTCAGCACACCAGCGACGCCGTCATAACCTCCGCCGGAACTCACGGTATCAACGTGAGAACCGAGAGCTACAACCGGAGCATCTGAAGCTGCTCTCCAGTCTGCCCAAATATTGCCTGCCTGATCGGTATGAACATCGAGTTCAAGGCTTTCAGCAATTCGACGGAAGGCCTGGTGAGCTTGTTTTTCTTCCTTCGTGTAGCTTAGTCGTGTAAATCCATTTTCGTAATCCATCTCTTCAGTGAGATTTAACTCAAGTAGATGGCGATTCAGCCATTCCTGTATATTAGTCAAGCAAGTGGCCCCCTTTTATGATGTGAATATAAGTATCTAGTGCTGTGGTTAAGACCTCTTCTTCAAAATCGAAGGAAGGGGCGTGATGATTATCTGGTAAATGAGTGCCAAAAAGCATATAAGTCGCCTGGCCACCTTGAGATTGAACTTCATTCATCATGAAACTTGCATCCTCTGAGCCTAATACGCGAGCCACCGGAATAACCTTCTGAATATACTCACTAGGTTCGCAGACTTTTGAAATGTAGGAAGCAAGGGCATCGTCACAAATCATCTGCTCCGTTTCACCTACAAAATCTATATCTACATCGACCTGATGCATATCTGCCGCAGCCTGAATCATACGTTTCGCTTCCTTTTGCATATAAGCGTTGATGGCTTTCGTTTCCCCGCGCGTTTCAATTTCCAGAAAGCCGCGGTCCGAAATGATATTTCGTCCATTGCCGGCAACCAGTTTACCTGCGTTCACCCGGCTGATACCTTCACTGTGCCGGGGAATGGAATGCAACTGGGTCGCTGCTGTGGCTGCTGCGAGCAAGGCGTTACGCCCTTCTTCCGGCTTCATACCTGCATGGGAGGACTGACCGTTGAAATAAGCGTCCAATTTTGCCGAAGCAAGAAACCCTTTTGTAGTGGCTGCCACCGTTCCGACAGGCAGATCTTGAATACCTATATGTCCGGAATAAAAGAAATCAACGTCATTGAGCCAGCCTTTGTCTGTCATCGCTCTTGCGCCTCGCCCGCCTTCTTCGGCCGGCTGGAACAGGAGGGTAAACTTCCCGTTTAAGTCTGAACTATTCTCCGCAATGAAATGGGCGAGTCCAAGGCCGATGGTGGTGTGTCCGTCGTGCCCGCACGCATGCATCACACCTTTATGCTTGGATACAAAAGAGTGTTTAAAAGGAAAGTGCTGTTCATCTTCAGCTTCTGTAATCGGCAAAGCATCGATATCAAAGCGGAAGGCAAGGTGGTCGCCGGCTTGTTCTGTATCCCAAACCGCGACTAATCCGGTGTGACCGCCTTTCATGTCTGCAAGCCATCGGTCATCTACTGACGCGGAAGCTACCATTTCCTTTTCCCGAAGCGTTTCTTCATCAGGAACACCGTATCTGGAGTCGCTTTGTAAAGCTTCCTTTCCTACATAGAGACGAAATCCTAATTTTTCTAATTCTTGTCCAATGGTATAGGTGGTGCAGTATTCCATAAATCCAAGTTCTGGATACTTATGAAAGTGCCGGCGCCATTCGGTCAATTTAGGCTGAATGGTCTTAATGAATGAATCATTTGCATTACGAGGCATTTCGGTCACCTTCTTTACTTTCCGCCAGGGTCTCGAGCGTATCGAGCGTCACCTGGACTAAATAACGGCTTCCAATCGGCAAGGCTTTTTCATTCAATTGAAAACCGGAATCGTGAAGAGGTTTCTGGTTATCGGAGTCTTCAATTTGGGTGCCGAGCCAAATAAAAGCACCTGGATAGTGAAGCAGGAACCTGGAGAAATCCTCTCCAGCTAACGCCGGGTCGAGTGCAGGTGTGGATTCTTCACCTAAAAGACGCTGGGCTGACCCGCGGGCTGTACGTGCCCATTCTGGTGTATTAATGGTCGCCGGATAACCGTCATAATAATTTATTTCTGCTTCTCCCTCGAATGCTACGGCCGTCTGCTGAATGATCGTATGAAAACGTTGTTTTACTTTTTCCTTCACTTCTGGTTTAAAGGTGCGTACGGTACCTTCGAAAACCACCTGCTCCGGAATGACATTGTAACCGTAACCGCCTTCAATCCGCCCGACGGTTACAACCGCTGAGTCAAGAGGGTTTACGTTTCGACTGATAATCGTCTGAAGGCTCGAGATGATCTGGTTCGTTATTATTAGAGCATCATTGCCGTCATGAGGCATGCTTGCATGTCCGCCTTTTCCTTTAACGGTCACTTTAAACCGGTCGGACGCTCCCATCATCTCTTTATCCCGGATGCCTACTTGACCGACAGGGAGGCTCGGCCATACATGCTGTCCGTAAATGACGTCCGGTGTGTATTCATTAAACACTCCATCGTCAAGCATAGGCTGGGAACCACCGTAAGGAGATGTTTCTTCCGCAGGCTGAAAGACGAGTAAAACGGTGCCATGAAGGTCTTCTTTCTGCTGTTGAAGAGCGTAGCCGGCACCAAGCAGCATGGCTGTATGGGCGTCATGTCCGCATGCGTGCATCTTTCCGTCGTTTTCAGATGCGAATTCATGCTGGTTTGCTTCCTGGATCGGAAGAGCATCCATATCGGCTCTGAGTGCTACTGTCCCTCCCGGTTGCGCTCCTTTGATAATTCCGAGAATCCCGGTATTAGCAAATCCGGATTGGAATTCAATGCCGTATTCCGTAAGTTTCTCTTTTACTAAAGCGGAAGTCTGATATTCTTCGTTGCTCAGCTCTGGATGCTGATGAAGCGTCCGGCGAATATTTAGAATATCGCTTTCAATAAATGAAATGAGTTTATTTATATTCTTCAAAAATGTTCCTCCTTCAAATTAAGGACATTTTCCTTAAATGTTCCGTTATTAAGTAGTATAACAAAAAATAATTATATTTCATCCTTTTTCGACAAAAAATTTAGAAAATTCTTATTCAATCCGGTTTAATCTTAAGTTGAGACCGGTCTATAGTAGAAGATTGGATGACTGATTTCATAATGCAATAAGTGACCGTTCTACTAATAGTGCAGGAAATTAGGTCTACATTGGTATTTCTATTTATTGTAAATCACTATGATGTACATGAACTGTTCGTGAGTTTGTGATGAAAGCGGATACATAGTCGGAATTGCCAGTGCTACAATTATTTTTGAAGGGAGGGCTTCCGGTTGTCTCTTGATGAAAGAAGTAAGAATATTCTGGATGAACTCGTAAGCAACCCAAGTATTACAAGCACCACACTTGAGAATAAGTATTCACTTACTCGCAGGCAGCTTGGTTACAGCTTTAGTAAGATTAACGACTGGCTGACTTCCAAAAACCTGCCTGCTATTGAGCGGACAAGAAAAGGCTATTTCATTATCGATCAATCGGTGTTTACTAACTTGAATAGTGAAGATGAGCATGCCTTCGTTGAAATGACAGTACTCACCGAGACCCAAAGAATTTATCTGCTGATGATGATGCTTGTCAGCAGTAAGGAAGAGCTTTCTCTTAACCATTTCACGGTTGAACTTGAGATAAGTAAAAATACGGTTCTGAATGATTTAAAGCAAGCCCAAAGTTATTTGAATGAGTATGATTTAACGATTCGCTACTCACGAAGATCCGGCTATATTTTAGAGGGGAAAGAGTTTCAAATTCGTAAGCTGCTCATTAATGTAACTTACCAGCTTCTTCAAATGAATGTAACAGATCGCAAGCTTATGAAAGTGGCAAGCATTGAAGCAGAAGAGATTGATGAATTTAATCAGCGGATCTTTACTCTTGAAAATAAGCTCAATATTAAATTCACGGATGAAAAAATGGCCACGATGCCGTATATCCTGATTTTGATATTAAGAAGAATCGAGCAGGGGCACGATCTTCAGATTTTCTCTATTAAATATGAAGAGTTGTCCCATACGAAAGAGTATCTGGCAACAGAAACTATTTTTCAGGATAAGACACAAATCCCCGTTCAGGAACGTTTATTCTTTACCTTACACTTGCTAACCACCAATGTGTACTGGTCAGAGTATTTAACAGAAGATGAGGCTACTCAGCAATTGATTCCTGTCATTGATAACATGCTTCGTTTGTTTGAGAAGAGCGCGTGTGTTTATCTGCAGGATCGTGAACAACTTGTGAATAAACTCTTACAACATATTAAACCGGCCTATTATCGGATCAAATATCAGCTGACTGAGACTATTGATATCCAGGGAGCATTGAATAAGGAAATAAAAGAATTACAGCATTTGGTGAAACGATCAGTCGGACCTCTCAAAGATTTTATAGGAACAGACATACCTGAGAGTGAGATTATCTATATTACGATGCTGATTGGCGGATGGATGAGAAGGCAGGGCGAAAGCCTCGATAAAAAAACGAAAGCCATTGTTGTCTGTCCTCAGGGAGTATCCGTATCAAGACTTATGTTCAGTGAGCTGAGTGAGTTGTTTCCTGGGTTTGTGTTTATGGACTCGCTGTCCGTCCGGGAATTCCTGAATTATGAATTAGAATATGACATTGTGTTTTCTCCTACCTATTTAGAAACAGAGAAGAAGTTGTTTCTATCTAAACCGTTTTTAAGTGAAGAGGAGAAATACCGGCTGCGAAAGCAAGTCATGCTTGAACTGCATGGATATATCCCCAATCATCTGAATGCTCAGCATCTAATCGATATCGTAAAAAATCATGCAGACATCCAAAATGAGGCAGCGTTATCTGAGGAACTGCAGCGATACATTGAGAGAGACGAAGAAAGCTCAGTGAGCCAGGCAGTCAGGAGCAAGGATATTAATTTGGATGAATTAATTACCCCTGGCAATATTAAGCTTCGTGATTCCGTTCCCTCATGGGAAGAAGCGGTTCGATTAAGTGCTAGGCCACTTCTCGAACAAGGCAAGGTCGAACGCGAATATGTAGAATCGATGATTCGTCGTTCAAATGAAGATCCTTATATTGTTATCGGCTCAAGCATCGCCATTCCACATGCCGCTCCAGATGAAGGAGTTAATGAAGTAAGTATGAGCATGCTGCGTTTGAAGAAAGGCGTGAATTTTACAGCGGATTATCGGATCAATTTAATCATCGTTATTGCAGCGGTGGACAAGCAGCAGCATATCCACGCTCTAATGCAATTAATGAAGCTTGCCAGTTCTGAAAAAGGCAAACAGCGAATAATCAACGCTGGAACGGTGCAAGAAATCTATGAAATATTAAAGCTCTATTCCAATGAGAAAGAATTGGAGAATACCAAGTAGATCGTGAGGTTTAGTCAATGAGTAATATCTATTGCGATGAGTCTATTATCCTTTTGGATGTAGAAGCAGAAACGAGAGACGAAGTCCTGACAACCATGGGGAATAATTTAGTAAATAAAAGTCTAGTTCAGCCAAGCTTTGTACCGGCCATTATTGAAAGGGAAAATGAATTTCCTACTGGACTTCCTACGGCCGGAGTATCGGTAGCTATACCTCACACGGATGTCGAGCACGTGATTCAGAAAAATATAAGTGTAGCCATCCTTAAAAGCGAAGTGGGTTTTGGTGTGATGGGAGATGATAGTGAGCAAGTGCCCGTGAAAATTGTGTTCATGCTGGCGATGGATGAAGCTCACTCACAATTATCACTGTTACAAAAACTCATGCAGATTTTTCAAGATGAGAATGAATTACTAAATATGGTCAAGCAAACGGAACCAAAGGCAATAAAAGAAATATTGGAAGAAAAATTAAACTTTCAAGAATTTAAAGGAGGACATAAATAATGAAAAAGAAGCAGGTACTCGTCGCATGTGGAGCAGGAATCGCAACTTCAACGGTAGTCAACGGGGCAATTGAAGACATGATCAAAGAAAACAACATTAAAGCTGATTTAGTGCAGATTAAAATTTCCGAAGTCGGCAGCTATGAAGATACGGCTGATCTTTTAGTAACGACGGCCATGACGAAAAAGGAATATCCATTTCCTGTTGTTAATGCCCGCTCATTTTTAACAGGTATTGGTACAGAAGCCACAAAAAAAGAAATTCTGGAAGAGCTTAAAAAATAAATTTTCTAAATTAAGGAGCGGATCAGTTATGAAAAAGAAACAAGTGCTCATCGCATGTGGAGCAGGAATCGCAACTTCAACAGTAGTCAACGGGGCAATAGAAGACATGATTAAAGAAAACAACATCAAAGCCGATTTAGTGCAGATTAAAATTTCTGAAGTCGGCAGTTATGAAGATACGGCCGATATGCTGGTCACTACGGCTATGACGAAAAAAGAATACCCGTTTCCTGTCATTAATGCCCGCTCATTCCTAACTGGCATTGGAACCGATGCAACGAAGCAGGAAATACTGGAGGAACTGAAAAAATAAAATCAGCCGGTTTCCCCTGGTAAAGGGGAGGCCCGGGCTATAGTTAAAACAGTAGGGGAGGACAAGTTGTATGCAAGGTTTTGTAGATGTAATTCAAGGGTTTTTAGACTTAGGCGCTACCGTTATTTTACCTGTAGCCATCTTCTTATTAGGACTGTTATTTGGACAAAAACCAGGAAAGGCTTTTCGTTCAGGGCTGACCATAGGGGTAGCTTTTGTCGGAATTTTCCTAGTTGTTGACTTGCTAGTAAATAATTTAGGCCCGGCCGCCCAAGGCATGGTAGACCGTCTAGGTGTAGAGTTAAATGTTATTGATGTAGGCTGGCCGGCTTCATCCTCTATTGCGTGGGCCTCAGTAGTCGCCGCATTTATCATTCCTCTCGGTTTGGTTGTTAACGTACTTATGCTCGTAACAAAAACTACTAAAACCATGAACGTGGATATTTGGAACTTCTGGCACTATACGTTTATGGCCGCCATGATCTATGCGATTTCAGGAAGTATCGTCCAAGGTTTAATCGGTGCTGTCATTTTCCAGATCATCTGTCTGAAAGTAGCTGACTGGACAGCTCCAATGGTCAGTGAGTTTTATGAACTTCCTGGTGTTTCTATAGCTACAGGCAGTACGGTTTCTTATGCGCCTGGAATTTTCCTCGTGCAATTGCTTCAAAAAATACCTGGGGTAAAGAACTGGAATGCTGATCCAGATACTATTCAAAAACGGTTTGGCGTATTTGGTGAATCAATCTTTATCGGTTTATTCCTGGGTGCTGCGATCGGGATATTAGCAGGTTACGGTGTCGGAGAAGTCATCGATATCGGAATGTCTATGGCCGCTGTTATGGTACTGATGCCTCGTATGGTAAAGATTCTTATGGAAGGGTTAATGCCGGTTTCTGAATCCGCTCGCGAGTGGTTATCTAAGCGGTTTGGCGACAGAGAGATTTATATTGGGCTGGATGCTGCTGTGCTGTTAGGTCATCCCTCCGTCATCTCTACTGCGTTGATTCTTGTTCCTATTACAGTTGTTCTGGCTGTTATCCTGCCTGGAAATTCCTTGCTTCCATTTGGGGATTTAGCCACAATTCCATTTGTCGTTGCCTTTATTGTAGGTGCAGCACGAGGAAATATCGTTCATTCCGTTATTGTAGGGACCGTCATGATTGCTATGTCACTATATTTCGCGACAGATGTAGCCCCTATATTTACAACAATGGCTGAGAACGCAGACTTCGAGATGCCGGAAGGCTCCGCTCAAATTTCAAGTATTGACCAGGGCGGTAATTTAATTAACTGGGTAATTTATAAAATCTTCAGCTTGTTCAACTAACGAGTATTTAGGAGGTCCTTAAAATGAAAGCTTTAGTAAAAAAAGAACTTGGATTCGGTCATCTCGAACTTCAGGATAAAGAGATACCTGAAGTTGGGCGTGGTGAAGTAAAGATTGAAGTGAAGTATGCAGGAGTTTGCGGGTCGGATATTCATACCTATGAAGGACATTATAAGGTAGCGGCGCCGGTAACCCTGGGCCATGAATTTTCTGGTGTAGTAGTGGAAGTTGGGGAAGGGGTCTCCGAGTTTAAGCCAGGCGACCGGGTTACCTCAGAAACCACGTTCTATATTTGTGGAGAATGCAGCTATTGTCTAAATGGAGATTATAATCTATGTAACTATCGAAAAGGTCTTGGAACTCAGCAGGACGGCGGTTTTGCTAAGTATCTAGTAGCTAGAGAAGGAAGCGTCCATCACCTTCCTGTGAACGTGGATTATAAGTCCGCAGCCATGACAGAACCTTTAGCTTGTACCCATCATGCCGTTGAAAAAACAGATATTCGCAAGGGCGATGTTGTTGTCGTGATCGGTCCTGGTCCCATTGGTCTGTTTACAGCTCAGGTAGCTAAAAGCCGTGGGGCGACTGTCCTTATCACTGGACTGTCGAATGATCAGATCCGTTTGAATAAAGCAAAAGAACTGGGAATTGATTATGCCATTGATACTCAAAAAGAAGATATAAAGGAATTGGTTGCCCGTCTTACTGAAGGGTATGGAGCAGACGTTGTATTTGAATGTTCAGGTGCAGCTCCAGCCGCTAAGCAGGGACTCGACCTCCTTCGGAAAAAAGGGCAGTACGGACAGGTCGGTATCTTTGCAAAGCCAGAAGTAGAATTTGACCTTGAAAAAGTGATTCAGAAAGAGATCCGTGTTATTGGCAGCCGCAGCCAAAGGCCGGCTGACTGGGAGCCTTCTCTTGAATTGATGAATAGCGGAAGTGTAAATGCGAAAGCGATGATTACTCATGAGTTTACCATCGCTCAGTGGAACGAAGCTTATGATGCCATCAAAAAAGGTGAAGCGATCAAAGTCTTACTTACTCCTCTAGATGATTAAAAGATATTATTGCAAATCTTAACTTTAGTTATTTCCCGCGTTAATTCATCAAATTATGGAAATTTAGCAGAGTTAATTTATAAAGGAGTTGAAGAGTTTATGGTGGATGTATTACTAGATTTTATGCTGGGTCCTTTTAGAGGGATCGGGGAGTTTTATTACGAACATCAAATGATTTTTAATCCAATCGTTATTTTGGCCGCCTTCGGTAAAATGTGGGTTGCCAAGAAGAACAGGCAAGAGGTAGAGACGAGTTAGAAAGGCGTGGTATTGTGAAGTCTTTGAACCTATATACTCAAAGGGACATTCGCTTTGAGGAAACGGATGCTCCTGTGCTCGAGCATCCGGATGAGATAGTTATTAAGGTGAAAGCTGTAGGAATTTGCGGCTCTGATATTTCTCGTTACAAAAAATTGGGTCCTTATGAAGAAGGGATGACGTTCGGGCACGAATTCGCCGGCGAAGTATTAGAAATCGGCTCAGAAGTTTCTCACGTAAAGGCAGGGGATCGTGTGGCCGGTTGCCCCGCGTTTCATTGCGGGGAGTGCATTCCCTGTCAGAAAGGGGAAATATCACGGTGTGAACGACTTACGGTTATTGGAGCAAAACGCCCGGGGGCTTACGCAGAGTATGTAAAGTTACCAGCTGATCATGTTTTACTTCTGCCCGCCCGTGTTGATTATATGACTGGAGCAATGGTCGAGCCATCCTCAGTGGTAGCACACGGGTTTTACCGCACGAGTATTCGGCCTGGAGCCGAAGTTGCCATTATGGGATGTGGAAGTATCGGGTTACTTGCTGTTCAGTGGGCGAGAATCTTTGGAGCCAAACGAGTATATGCGATTGATATCGATGATTCCAAGCTTAAAGTAGCTAAAGAAGTGGGGGCGGACGTAGTGATTAACGCGAAGGAGAGTCCGGCGCATGAACAATTGGACGATTGGACGAATGGCCATGGTGTGGATCTAGCAGTGGAATCAGCCGGATCGCCTATTACCTCTGAGCAAGTGCTTGCCTTACCTAGAAAAGGCGGGGAAGTCATCTATATGGGAATCCCTTATGCCGATATTCAGATTGACCGTTTTTATTTTGAAAAGATCGTACGGAATGAACTGAGGATTTTAGGGTCATGGAATGCTATTTCTCCGCCGTTTCCTGGTGAGGAATGGTATGCATCCCTTCACTATATGAACCTGGGTCAAATCAATGTCAGACCAATGATCTCCCATGAGCTCAGTCTGGAAAAAGGGCCCGAGGTTTTTGAGAATCTGATTCATCAACGGGGAGATTACGTGAAAGTGATTTTTAATCCTGAAAAGAAAAGAGAATAGAATGAAAGTATAAAGAGCTGGATCCTTGGGAGAGAAAATCACGGATCCAGCTTTTTTTTACCTGTCCCGTTACTATGCCTAATGGTAAAATATAAGAACAAAAGAATTATTGAGGTGTAGCATGTGGACCAGCGCAAAGTTTTCATATCCTTATTACTGTTGCATATGCTTGTTATTCTCGGAATTATTGGATATATGGTTACTGAACAGCTCTCGTTTTTTGATGCTGTGTGGCTGGCTGTTGTTTCTGTGTTAACCATTGGTTATGGGGATATTTCTCCAGAGACGATGGCAGGCAAGCTGCTAACCCTTTTTCTCATTCCAATGGCAATCGGGTTGACAACATATATATTAGCTCAAGCGGCTGGTGCAATTATCAGCGGTGAATTTTCCCGTGAAATGAGGAAGCGGAAGATGAATCAAAAGATTAAAAACTTAAAGGATCACATTATTATCTGTGGGTTTGGCAGAGTGGGACAGCAAGTCCTTCATCAATTACATAAAGAAAATCACTCACTTGTAGTTATTGAAGCAGATGAAGATGTGATTGCTCGTCTGCCGGAGGGAACGTTATTCGTTGAGGGAAACGCTACCGAGGATGAGATTCTACTGCAGGCAGGATTGGAGAGGGCGAGAGGGGTAGTTGTGACTCTTCCTGATGATGCTGATAATGTATTTATCACTGTTACGGTAAAAGGGGTTAACCCTGACATCTACACGGTGGTAAGAGCTGAAAGGAACTTTTCAGAAGAAAAGCTGTACCGAGCTGGAGCGGATAAAGTGATTAATACCTCAAATATAGGTGGTAAGCGAATGGCGACCGCGATCACTAAACCGATCAGCGTCGAATATGTGGAGACCGTGCTTCATGACCAAAGCAACGACTACAATATTGAAGAAATCCAAATCACCCCCCCTTCTTTACTTATTGGGCAAACTTTAAAGGAAGCCAGAATAAGAGAAGAGTATGGAGTGAACATTGTGGCTATCAAACGAGGACCTGAGATCATTAACAACCCAGATGCAGACAATGCGATGCTGGAAGGCGATCTGGTTATTGTTTTCGGTACTTCCGACCAGTTGAGGCGGTTTGAAGAGGCATCCATGTAAGTCCTGCCTAAAATTTTTTGGAGAAACTTGACGAGGGATCAATCAGGTGCTATGATAGAAATTAATTATTCTTGTTCGTTTATGAGTGAAAGAAAAAGTAACCTAGTAAGTCACTTTCGTCTAGAATGAATATGCAGAGCAATAATAGTAATACAATGTGGAGAAATTCCACGCAGGAGGTAACAATTATGTTACAAGGTAATGTTAAATGGTTCAACGCAGAAAAAGGTTTCGGTTTTATTGAAGTAGAAGGTCAAGACGATGTATTCGTTCATTTCTCTGCTATTCAAGGCGAAGGTTTCAAAACACTAGAAGAAAACGAAACAGTTTCTTTCGAAATCGTTGAAGGAAACCGTGGACCACAAGCAGCTAACGTTCAAAGATAAAACGTTAAACGAAAGACTCCCTTTTGCGAGGGAGTCTTTTTTTATGCAAATGGAGATTTGGGGCGGCACGGTCTGATGATATGGGACATTGGTTACTCAGGCTTATTTGTCTTTATAGTGATGAATGGTATTTGGTTATCAAAAAACAAAAAGCAGGTCTGCTTCGAAGCAGACCTGCTTTTTATCGAGTTATTTTAATTACTGTGCAATTCATCCTTTAACGTTTGCAGCATAAACACATTCTGATCGTAAGTGCCATGATAGTTATTTATATCAAAGCTGTCTGCAATTTCTCCACGGAAGGAAAAATCTGCTTTGTAGCCGTTAGATTTTAGGTAATCTACGACACTTCCTTTATGCCATCCGCCCATAGGAATTGCATAGTCCATGCCGTCTTGTTCTTTCCAAGTCATCTCCCCATCATGGTCTTCGTCTTTGCCGTCCAAGTTATGCCCCATGGCAGCTGCCATTTTTTTCGGCAAGTCAGTATTATTTACCAGCCCGGAAAACTGATCAGAAGCTGGACCGTATGCATAAATAGGTACATCGACTCCAGTGTGGGCGGAAGTTGTCCAACCGACAAGAGCGCGGTCACTAACAATATCGTTAATTGCTTCGTTCGGAGCTTCAGAAGAACGGATAGTTTCCACTTCTTCATCGCTCAAATCGAGACCAGTATATTCACTAACTACTTTTTTAACATTGGATTTATCGTCATTCAGCTGCTCCGCCATGTGATCACCGGTGGCAGTAACATCCCGGACGACATCCTGTTTCACATCATATTCACCGTTAGAACCTACACTCATACCACCTGTTTCATGGTCACCTGCGATAACAACTAAGGTATTTTTATCTTGTTTAGCATATTCCAATGCCTCTGTCACAGCTTTTTCAAAAGCTTGAGTATCGTTCATAGCCCAGGCAGCATCGTGAGCATGACCGGCCCAATCAATTTGACTGCCTTCAACCATAAGAAAGAACCCATCTTCATCTTGAGAAAGAGCATCGATAGCAGAAGAAGTCATATCAGAGAGACTTGGTTGATCTGTTTCATCTCTATCAAGTTCTGAGGCCAGAGGGCCATCTGCGAATAGGCCGAGAATTTTCTCGTCGTTTTCAAGAGCCATCATTTCATCTTTGTTTTCCACGTAAGAATATCCGTCTTCCTGAGCCTGCTCAACAAGGTTATCGTCTTTTTGTTTTCCTCCTTCTGATTCAGGAAGGAAGTATTCTTTACCGCCGCCCATTAAAACATCTACATCATTTTCTAAGTACTGAGGAGCAATTTTCGCTTGATCATCACGATCTTGTACAGAGGCTCCAAAGGTAGCTGGAGTAGCGTGGGTAATTGTTGAAGTTGCTACCAGCCCGGTTGATTTGCCTGCCTTTTCAGAGACATCGAGAATACTTTCTACATCTTCACCGTCAGGATTTACCCCAACCATGCCATTGTTCGTTTTTGTACCTGTAGCCATAGCCGTTCCAGCCGCTGCTGAATCGGTCACTTCAGAATCCTCTGAGTAGGTTTTCATCATTCCTTTTAAGTAAGGATCGAAAGCAGAATCTTCTCCTTTAAACCATCGATAGTTCGTTGCGTAGGCAGTTGAGTAACCATCTGGAATTAAGTAAATAACATTTTTCACTTCGGGATTGTCATCCTGCCCTCCCGCTTGAACATCTGGACCTCCTCCGAAAGCAGCTCCAGCGAACAACAGGGTCGAACTTGCCAATACAGCAGCAGATTTTTTAAGCATACTGTTTCTCCTCTCTCCAATGTAATGATGTTTCATGGATAACTATAGTATCCAATTGTTAGTGTAACTTTAATGTAATGTTAATTTGTAGAAAATTAAGAAAAATGAGGAAAAATTACCGAATATAGTCGAGAGATATGAAAATCTAGTGGTACTTTTATACTACTAGAAAAATAAAAAAATACCTGTTCCAAAGGAAGCCTGAAAATCAGGCTGTTTCTCCTTCAAGATCAGGTTTTGCAGCGTCCAGCATAAGGAAAATGGCTGATAGGATATGCATGGTAATCCCTACAAAAGGAATCCATCCTACACAAGAGGTTATAATCCCCAGGATACTTCCCGTGGAGGCGCCGTTATCTTTTTTCGTTAATACCAGGGTGATAATGTGTAAGATTAACATGAGTGCTAGAGGTGTCCAGAAAAGACTGAGGATAATCGTTGCCCCGAGAAAGGGTACAGCTAGAATGGCTTCAAGTCCGCCTGTCACCCATTTCAAAATACGAGATGCTGACATATGTTTCCCCCTTTATAAAAATTGATTTGTAAGCCGACGATTAAGTATATCCTTTTAATTGGTCTAATATTCTTAAGTAAATGCAATCTAAAACAGGCATGATCCTAAGATGTAAAAAACCCGCGCTCTTTTTTGGAGCGCGGGTTTATTTAAATTAACGTACTTCTCCATTCCAGGCTTTCATGCCGCCTTCCATGTTATGAGCATTTAAGCCCCGATCATTCATAATGTCCGCAGCCATATCGCTTCGTCTGCCGGAGCGGCAAACCGTAATATACTCCTTATTAGGATCAAGCTCTCCAACTCGTTCTTCAATTTCATCCAGTGGGATGTGAAGTGCTTCGGGGATTTTACCTTCAGCAACTTCTTCATTGGTCCGCACATCAAGAACCTGGATATGGGTTTCCTTTCGTTTACTTTCAACTTCTTCAGGCTGTATCGCTTTAGCCATGTTATGAACCTCCTTGTTCTTAGCAAGTGTTAGAATTTTTCAGACGTAAACTTTGATACCTGTACTTCAGTGTTTATGATTCCATAAATTTATTGGACCTTAAAAAAAGTATTCCCGGTACAATTGTATATAAACGAATTATGAATGGATACAAATTATCAAATATTGTTAGGGTATTTTCGAGTTAAATATAGTATAATAGACTTAATTAGACAAAATATTCAGTTTTTATGTAACTGGTCATCTTCACATTAAGGATTTACAAAAACTTAATAAGAGGTGAATGTAATGGGAGAGAAGTTTCTGAAATACAGTGTGATCTTCCTTCTGTTTATGGGCAGTTTTCTATCTTTTTCTATTCCTGTAGAAGCATCTGCTTCAAAGTTTGTTACCAAAGGAAATACCTCTAGCAAACGTGTAGCTTTAACATTTGATGACGGCTCCGATGGAACAAACATCTCTAAGATCCTGCAAACGCTCTCCACAGAAAATATCCACTCTACCTTCTTCTTAACAGGCTCCGGAACAAAAGATCATCCAGATTCTATTAGAGATATTAAAGCAGCCGGTCACGAATTAGCCAATCACTCTTATACCCATGCTGATTTTACTAAACTATCAAGCGCTGAGATAAAAAGGGAATTAGACCGGACTGAAGCTACGGTGAAAAGTACAACAGGCATATCCACTAAGCCGTTATTCCGGGCACCTTTTGGCGCCGTGAATTCCGCGGTACTTACAGCCGTAGGGAATGCGGGCTATACTCATACCATTCACTGGAACATTGATACTCTGGATTGGAAAGGTCTATCAGAAACAGAGGTCTATAACCGGGTGGTAGATAACATCGTTCCGGGTTCGATTGTGCTGATGCATACGGGAGCCGGTGCATCGGGTACTCCAGGGGCGCTGCCGGATATCATACGCTCTTTGAAAGCCAAAGGCTATCAATTTGTTACAGTTTCAGAGATCTTACAGTTACAGCCTGGTTCCGAGACCATTCATAGGGTAAAAGCGGGGGACACACTTTATAGTCTCGCTGGCAAATATGAGGTGACCGTTAATCAGATCGTAAAAGAAAATAACCTGGTGAATGCCAATGTGATCCGGGTCGGTCAACTGCTTGTAATTCCCGGAGAAACCCCAAATTCCCCTCCTGCTGAAGGAGACAGCTATACGGTGAAAGCCGGGGACACCCTTTACAGCATCGCTAAAAGATATAACGTATCCTTAAATGACCTTGTTGAAGCAAATCAAATCTCAAATCCTGCCTACCTCCGAATCGGACAAACTCTGGTCATTCCTAAGGACATGAATATGTACACCATTAAAGCCGGGGATACGCTATACAGTATTGCTCGCAGAAATGGAACAACCGTACAAAAAATAGCAGAGGTTAATGGTATTTCAAATACGAGCTTGATCTATCCAGGAAGGGAACTAATGATTCCGTGATATAGGACGCGAGTCAGGGGGCTTTTATCCTTTTAGGATGCCTTAGTGTAAGACAAAGCGTAAAAAGACGGAAAAGGACTCAGTTTGTGTCAAGCCTTTAAGTGGAACATTTAGGTATGTACACAAGGAGGTATAATGATGAAACTGATTCGTTCAATCATTCATACAATTGTTGATATCCTTCTCTTTATTCCTCGCGCTATTGGAAGGTTAATCAAGAAAATCGTATAATCCTGAAAATAGGAAGCTGAAAGGACACTCTCTGAAATATGGAGGTGTCTTTTTTTTGTGGACATAAAAATGAACGTACTAGTAAAAAATAAATGAGTTCAATCATTACTGTTGACCTTTGTTATAGCACCATGTATTCTCAAATAGTACATTAAACCGATTAATTTAGTTGGGATTATAAAGGAGAGAGATATATAATGAAGAAATTAACCTGGATAACCATCACGGCATTATTTTTTATTATACTTTCAGCATGCGGCTCAGACGTAGAAGAACAACAGTCTGCATCCGACAGTGGCGAAAGCAGCGACAAGAGTCTTTATGAAGAAATTCAAGAAAAAGGTGTGCTGACGGTGGGCACAGAAGGAACCTACGCACCTTATACGTTTCATGACGAAAACGATAAACTGACAGGGTATGATGTAGAAGTAGCAAAGGAAATTGGTAAGCGTTTGGATCTTGAAATTGAATTCAAGGAAACGAAATGGGATTCCATGTTTGCGGGGTTGAATAGCAATCGTTTTGATATGATTGCGAATCAGGTAGGGATAAAGCCGGACCGTGAAGAGAAATACAGTTTTTCGGTCCCATACACTTACACTTCAGCTGTTCTGGTAGCAAGAAAAGATAACAATGACATCCAAAGTTTTGAAGACTTAGATGGCGCTGTGTCTGCTCAATCATTGACGAGTAACTATGCGGATATCGCGAAGGAATACGGTGCTGAAATTCAAAGTGTAGAAGGGTTCAATCCTGCTATGGAACTGTTGAATAATGGTCGTGTCGATGCTACTGTAAATGACCGCCTCTCTGTTCTGGATTATCTGAAGGAAAAAGGCGATCAGTCTCAGGTTGAGATTGTTGCTAAAGAGGATAATGCCTCAGAAACGGCTATGATGTTCCGTCAGGATAATCCTGAACTTGTGGAGGCCGTAAATGGAGCACTAAAAGAAATGAAAGAGGACGGTACGCTAGAGGAAATTTCTAACGAATGGTTTAATGAAGATGTTTCTACTCAGTAGCTTTCTTAGCTCAGAGGATGTGACGATCTTACAAGACTCCTTTCTTCCTTTGTTGAAAGGAGTTCTTTCTTATACGATCCCCCTTACGCTCATCTCTTTTGCGATCGGGCTAATATTGGCGATTACGACGGCTTTATTTAGAATTTCAGGCATTAAAATTTTGTCTGGCATCGCCAGAGTTTACGTCTCGATCATACGGGGCACACCTCTGCTTGTGCAATTGTTCATTGTCTTTTACGGATTGGGGAATTTAGGGGTCGAAGCTTTAAAATTTGAACCTTTTGTGGGAGCGATTATCGCTTTTTCTTTAAATACCGGGGCGTACGCTTCTGAAACAATACGGGCATCTATTTTATCGATTGAAAAGGGGCAGTGGGAAGCTTCTTCTTCTATCGGTATGTCTTATCTTCAATCTTTAAGGCGAGTTATCCTTCCACAAGCTACGAGGGTTTCGGTTCCGCCTTTATCCAATTCATTTATTGGATTAGTCAAAGAAACATCGCTGGCTTCTACGATCCTGGTCAGCGAAATGTTTAGAAAAGCTCAAGAAATTGTGGCGACGACCTACACACCTTTACTGGTGTACGTAGAAGCTGCTGCTAT
Organism: Halobacillus sp. K22; assembly: GCF_052246795.1. Taxonomy (NCBI): domain Bacteria; kingdom Bacillati; phylum Bacillota; class Bacilli; order Caryophanales; family Bacillaceae; genus Halobacillus; species Halobacillus sp. K22. The sequence goes on from NZ_JBQQCN010000009.1 coordinate 75,973, forward strand.
TTATTGGGTGATATGCTTTCTATTATCGGTTCTCCAAGGCAGAATTGAGAAACGTATGAACCGGTATGTGAAAACGTAAGGAGAATGCTCATGATTACTATGAACAATATTTCGAAACAATTTGGCGACTTAGTCGTCTTAAAAGATATAAGTTTACAAGTAGAACAAGGAAAGGTCGTCGTCATCATCGGTCCTTCGGGGTCTGGTAAAACGACTCTTCTCCGTTGTTTAAATGTCCTCGAACAACCGGAAGAAGGGTCAATTACCATTGATCAGCAGACCCTCAAATTTTCTAAAAAGGTTTCCAAAAAAGAAATCAGGGAGTTCAGAAAGCAAACAGGTATGGTTTTTCAAACGTATAATTTGTTTCCTCACTTTACGGCCGTTGAAAATGTGATGGAAGGACTTATAACCGTTCAAAAAGTCGCTAAGGCAAAAGCGCGTGAAAAAGCGGTGGATATTCTGACAAAGGTAGGACTGCATGAGAAGATGGAAGTGTACCCTTATCAACTCTCGGGAGGGCAGCAGCAGAGAGTAGGGATTGCAAGGGCTATGGCTATTGATCCTAAAGTCATGTTGTTTGACGAACCTACTTCAGCACTGGACCCAGAATTAGTCGGGGAGGTTCTGCAGGTCATGAAGAAACTGGCTGCGGAAGGTCGTACGATGGTGGTCGTTACCCACGAGATGAGTTTCGCTAAAGAAGTAGCTGATGAAGTGCTCTTTATGGATAATGGAATGATTGTTGAAAGGGGCGAACCATCTGTTCTGTTTGAGCAGCCTAAGGAAGAGCGAACAAAGCAATTTCTAAATTTAATAAATCAATAATTGATAAAAAAGAACTTCCGGAAATGGAAGTTCTTTTTTTAATATATTAAACGTTGCTGGCCTAGTTTAAAAAAGTCTTTGATATTACTTATTCATTTGATAATTTTTTTAGTGGCTTCGTCGCTGGCCCTTCTATAACTTCACCGTCAGGCGTGAAGCGGGATCCATGGCAGGGACAGTCCCAAGAACGTTCACCATTGTTCCACTCCAAATCGCAGCCCATATGGGTACATGTCGTATCGACTACTTTGACAGTCCCATCTACTGCTTTGTAAACGCCGGCTTTCTTTCCGTCCTTAGTAATGAGTGATCCTTCATCCGGGGCCAGATCGTCTATTGTCTGGTCGCCTTTATTTAGTTTACCCTTTACGAATTCCTTAGCGACATCAGCGTTTTCTTTCGTGAAATTCTTTACATCTTCTTGAGCATGAAAACGGGAAGGGTTAAAAAGGTCTGCGTAAGGACTGCTGTTTTGAGTGATCAAGTCCGTAATTACCATTGCGGCTGCGGTTCCGTTTGTCATGCCCCATTTAGCAAAACCGGTCGCAACATGAATATTTGTATGCTTTTCTGTAATCGGCCCTATATAGGGAATCATATCCAGGGTAGTCATGTCCTGAGAAGACCAGCGGTAGGGTACTTCTTTAACATTAAAATGTTTTTCGGTGAAACCACGCAGTCTCTCATAATTTCCTTCTGTATTTTTGTCTTGACCGCTCGGATGTCCTTCACCGCCGATAAGCAGATAACGGTCTCCATTTTCATCAATCGTATGGCGCAGCGAGCGCTTTGGAGACTCTGCGTTTAAATACATACCATCCGGGATATCGGTTGTTTTAACGGCGAGAGTATAAGATCGATCAACATGGAGTCTTGCAAAATATAACCCTTTAAAGTCTTTAAAGGGAAAGTGAGAGGCCATTACCACATGGTCGGAGCGTATACGCTGACCGTTCCTTGTGATAACTTCAGGTCTTTTGCCTTCTTTAATATCAACTGCCCGTGTGTCTTCGTAAATAGATGTGCCGTTTTCTCTTAAGTAGTCAATAAGAGGGAGGAGAAATTTGACCGGGTTAAAATGGGCCTGGTTTTTCATTTTTACAGAAGCTGTCACGGAAAACGGGAGCTCTGTCTGATCGGTAAGTTCTCCATCAATCCCAAGTTGCTGATAGGCTTTAGCTTCTTTTTCAATGCTTTTTTTTGATTCTGCAGTCGTGCTGTAAACATAAGCGTCCTGATAAGCAAAATCACAGTCAATCTGGTGTTCCTGTCTAATTTGATCAATCAGCTGCAGTGCCTCTAGGTTCGCGTCATAGTAGAGTTTTGCTTTTTCTTTGCCGAACGTTTGAATAAGGTGGTCATAAATTAATCCGTGCTGAGAACTGATTTTTGCCGTAGTATAGCCGGTGGTGCCTTCCACAAGCCTCCCTGCTTCAAGGATTACCACGCTGTATCCTTTTTTAACGAGAAGATAAGCCGTCATAATACCAGTGATGCCGGATCCTATGACGGTCACATCGGCCTCGGTATTCTCGGTCAGAGCGGGGAATGATTCAAATGACTGGTCTCTCCATAAGGGTAAAGATCTTTCAGGAAGTTGGTGCGCCATATTTTTTCTCCTTCCTAGGTAGTTTGATAGGAAACTAAAATTTCTTCTTGCGTAAGAATAGATTCGATTGCGAGACGTGCTTCTTTTAGTACGGATTGTCGCCATTCTCCTTCGTCCGGGTAGAACATATTTTTGAATTCTTCAAGTATCCATTGTCGATCCTCTTCCTTTTCAGCTCCCTCCCAGTAAAGCTGGTTTTCAAGAATGATCGTTGTAAATTCTCTTAGTTCTGCTTTTCGGCTGGTGCCGAATGTACCAAATTCAAATAAAGCCGAGAACAGATACGTCTCCGGGTTTTCTTCATTTTTTAATTTATGAAAGTAATTGGTAGAGTCTCCTTTTACCTTTTTGGGAGTGAACTTCTGGATATTCTCCATTCCATACTCTTCTTTCATTTGCTCTTCTTCCCTGTCATCATGCTCTGAGACTACCATTGTAACCTCGTTGGTTGGTCCAAGGGCTGTGTGCCAGTCCATATGGATGACACGTGGGTAGGTAGAAAGTAGCTTTCTATGCCAGGTTTTTAAAAAGCTGGCTGATTCCTCTTCTTTGGAACCTCCATAATACACCCCGCGCGGGAATTCAAATTGTCCCATGCTTTTTGCTTTCTTTATGCCACTGTAACCTTCTCTCATCATTCCTTTGCTCAATTGTTCAAAAAGCTCGGTTTTTTCTTTGGTAACGTCTTTAACAGTACCGTTAGGCTGGAAGATGTGACTCTCTTCGGAATAATTCTCATTTATATTTTCAGGAACTGAATTTGGTTCGAATAAATAATTACGGTTTAAATCCACGTTGTTTTCGGTTACACGCCTGAAATTCCGCATTCCCCAGGGATTGATGGCGTGTACAAGGCATATGCCAGTAGTTTGCGGATCGATTTGATCAAGGTATTCCTCGACAAACAGATGAGTTACTGCTGCTCCGGCGTAACCTTCAATTCCATGCTCCCCCGTAGTGAAAAAAACGACTTGCTCGTTCGAGGTAAGCGCTTCGGAATAAATAACATCAATGGTATTGTCAGGATCCTCTCCGATGGTTTCAGTAGATAAAGAAGCCTGCGACCACTTTTCTTTAATGGTTGTTAAATGTTCTTGGAAAGTTTCTCGGGATTGTTCATAGTCTCTCTTGAAATATTTTTCAGTTGCTGGCATCAGATTTACTTCCTTTCGAATGCTTTTTGTAATAAATTCCACAAATATAAAATACTAAACAGTTATTTCTTATATTAAAATAATATAATTTCAGATATAGGTTTACTTACATATTTTAGGAGGTAGTTAATAGGTGAGTATTATCGCTGATTTTGTTTTAGTTTTTTAAGTAAAAAATTGAAAGGTGGTAGATTGATTTGTTTTCTCACAAAAAAGAACTTCAGTTTCATTCAAAGCCTGAAAGACCGGATCCGATGTATGCCAAGAAGCTCCAGGAAATCCTGGGAGGTCAATTTGGAGAAATCTCTGTCGCCATGCAATACGTATTTCAAGGATGGAATGCCAGGGGAGATGCTAAGTACAAGGATTTAATTATGGATACAGGAACAGAAGAACTTGGTCACGTAGAGATGATTGCCACGATGATCGCTCGGCTGCTGGATGATGCCCCGGTGAATCAACAGGAAAAAGCAGCAGAAGATCCTGTGATTGGTGCTATTATGGGGGGGATGAACCCTCATCATGCGATTGTTTCAGGGTTAGGAGCTATGCCGGAAAATAGTACAGGGGTGCCCTGGAGCGCTGGATACATTGTCGCAAGTGGTAATTTAATTACAGATATGCGCGCTAATTTAAATGCTGAGTCCCAAGGGCGTCTTCAAGTCGCTCGCTTATACGAAATGACGGACGATCGCGGTGTGAAAGAGATGCTGTCCTTCCTACTGGCCCGTGACACCATGCACCAGAATCAGTGGATTGCAGCGTTAAAAGAATTGGAAGAAACACACGGCGTAACGGTGCCGGGAACGGTTCCTAGAGAGTGGGAAGCTACCGATTTCTCTTATGATTTAATCAATTTCTCTGAAGGCGAAGAAAGTAAAGAGGGAAGCTGGACAAGCGGTAAAACGCCTGATGGTAAGGGAGAGTTTGGGTATGTGCAAACTCCAGAAGCGCATGGTGGTAAGCAGGATTTAAAACCTGCACCAAGCTATATGCATGGTACTCCACCGAGTGAAGGAAAATAAATGAAAGCCCTGACCTTTTAAAAGGTCAGGGCTTTTTAAGATATAGGAAAAGCTGAATCAATGTGTCGCTTCTTACAGATAACCTCCCGTTTGTTTAAGACTCAGTGTCGAGATAAATGGGTCCGTTACTCTAGATGGTAAAGGGTGGGTTGGGAAATAACTCGCTTTCCTGTGGGGGAACTGGCAAGCCTCCTCGTTCGTTATCACTCCCTGTGGGGTCTCGCTTAGCTCCTTCTCCCACGGGAGTCTCATCATTTCCCCACCCACCCAGCGATATTTGGCGAACGGACCCTTCTATAGGAATAAGGAGACACGTTGAATCTGCCTCAAACGCTTCTATAGCAGGATTCCTGCAATTTAATCATTTGAAGACCCGTGTGAATCATAGATGATCCTTGTTCATTGGGAGGCGGTTATGCAGAGAATTTTGAACTCTCAATGATCGCAAAGGGGGCGGAAGGGAACGACGAAGACTCCTGCGGGATGAACATGATCGGTGAGATCCCGGAAGGCGAAGCCTGAGGAAGCTCACCACAAGGGATGTTCGACTAAGATCGCCACGTCCTGTGGCAACGTCGATCGAACCTACTTCGTGTAGGGCCGCAGGAAAGCGAGTTGTTCCCGTAGCCAGCCCACTTTCTTTATTAGCAACGGACCTGGAATACCTCGAATTCGAGTTTTACAGTAAACGGTCCTATTGTTTAATAGCTTTGTTATTAGATCAATAACTTTTCACATAACCAATATATAAGAAAAGACCGGATCCAGGTCTCCCTTTGATCCGGTCTTACTTACGTGCGTTTTTTAGGAAGTTTTTACCCAGTGGGCAGCTTCATTACTTGAAGGAGAAGGGGGGAACTGTTCACCTTTTTCCACTTTCACTTCAGTATTGTCCTGACTTGAAGAACCTCCACTGACTAGACTTTGTACCTTGTAAGTGCCTGATTCTGGTGCTTTTTCGCCTGTCTTATAAGTGTTTTGTGCCATGTTGCTCCACCTCCTGAATAGATTTGAAAAGGAATAAATTAGGTTGTCCTTTTCTTATATAACGTATGTACCATTGATTGACTGGGTTAAAACGTAATTAATTGATAAAAGTGGAAAATAGTAGATTTGTCAGAGATGGATGAGTGGTAAAGTGGGAAGAATTCAGGAGAGATAGTTCGAACCGCATGAGATCATTAATAAAGCCTCTATAAATTGACATTTACTTTTATTCATATTATATTTATCTTGAAACTGAGATAAATTAATATAAGTGGACGGAGGGTATGAAATGAACGAATTGAAGGGCTTGCACCATGTGACCGCCATTACCAGTAGTGCGGAAAAGAACTATGAATTTTTTACCTACGTACTAGGCATGCGGCTGGTGAAGAAAACGGTCAATCAGGATGACATTCAGACATACCATTTGTTTTTCGCGGATGATAAAGGCAGCCCGGGTACAGACATGACTTTTTTTGATTTTCCGGGCATCCCAAAAGGTCAACACGGAACGAACGAAATTTCTAAGACTTCCTTCCGTGTACCTAGTGATGAAGCGCTCGAATACTGGGTCAAGCGGTTTAACCGTTTGGAAATACAGAACGAGGGAATCAAAGAGAAGTTCGGAAAGAAAGTTCTGCCGTTTACAGACTTTGATGAACAAGCGTATGAGCTGGTCTCTGATGAGAATAACAAAGGGGTAGCTGCAGGGACTCCGTGGCAAAATGGTCCTATTCCACTTGAATATGGAATCACTGGTCTTGGACCGCTGCATGTACGGATTGCTGACTTTGATTATTTTAAAGAAATGCTGGAAAAAGTACTCTTGTTCCGGGAAATTGCGGATGAAGGTCCTTTTCATCTATTCGAAGTAGGGGAAGGTGGAAATGGAGCTCAAGTAGTGGTGGAGCATAACGACCAAATACCTTCCTCTCGTCAGGGGTATGGTACCGTTCACCATGCGGCTTTCCGTGTCGAAGATCGGGATGCACTTAATGAATGGATTGATCGCATGCCTCGCTTCGGATTCAGAACCTCAGGTTACGTGAACCGCCATTATTTTGAATCATTATATGCCGGCGTGGCTCCGCAAATTTTGTTTGAATTTGCGACCGATGGCCCAGGGTTTATGGGAGATGAACCTTATGAGACGCTGGGGGAAATACTCTCTCTTCCTCCAATGTTAGAACCTAAGCGAGAAGAAATTGAACAAGCGGTACGTTCAATTGATACTGTTAGAAGTACGAAGGACATTAAGAAAGAGTATAACTAAGAAACTAAGCCCCCTCCAAGTTGGCGAAACTTGGAGGGGGCTTTTGTATGGATTCATTATACAAATCCTTCCACCTCAGGTCATCCATATTTTAGTACCTCAGGTCATACAAATATTGTAAACAATTTGTGTCTTTATTAAATTGTGTGTTCATCATATTTTCACAGAAATAAGGTATGATGAAATTCAATCTATTAATAGAAGAGGTATGGACGATGACCATTCAACCTGTAACGATTATTCGAGTCGTCTCATTATTCATTGCTGCCCTGGTCATGTGGTGGGTGGTGTCGAGGGAAACCAGTCACAAGAAAAGGGCATTGGATCAGTTCAGCTCTCTGCTGGTGACGTGGGCTTTGTGGTTTATTGGGGTGAAGTTTCTTACGACCTGGCCTCTTCTGCTGGATTATCCCCTTTCAGTAGTAGCGTATCCAAGCGGAACTCTTGAATTTTACTTAGCTTCGCTGCTTACGATCAGCACAGAGTTTCGCAGGAAAGAGAAGCATCAGGCTTTCATTTATGAGTATATTCTTCTGCTCGCTTGCAGTTTTTTCTTTTTCAATTTACTTTCACAGCTGCTGCTCGAGCGAGGAGGAGTGATCGAGCTTGTTCTGTTTTTTGTGTACCTGGCAGCGGTGCTGCTGTTCAGGCAAGCCCTTATCATAAGCGCTCTTGTTTCTATTAGTGCTGCAGCTTCTGCGTGGGTCGGCGGTCCACCGGGGTTAATGGGCTATCGTATAGATTCGTGGTTTTATGTACTTATTTGCTTGGCGATGATTGTGTTATGGAATTTAGAAAAGAGGAGAGAAATATCATGTCGGTCGATGTAACGATATGGCTTGCTTTCGGAGCCGGAGTCATTTCATTTTTATCTCCATGTACACTCCCTTTATTTCCGGCGTATTTATCCTACATAACCGGAATGAGTGTAAAAGAGATTAAAGAAGACCAGAGTACAAAGGTGAAAAGTAAGCTGCTTCTGCATTCTGTCTTTTTTCTGTTGGGTGTATCTACCGTATTTTTAACTCTGGGAATCGGAGCTTCATTTTTAGGAAACCTGATCCAAGGGTTTTTATCAGGTGAATCAGGTCTTTTACTGCAGCGGATTGCAGGTGTATTTATTATTCTGATGGGTTTTTTTGTAGGGGGGTGGCTTAAAATTAGTTGGTTCATGAGTGAGAAACGAATGAGCTTTAAACCACGCCGTTCGTTTAGTTACGCAGGCACCTGGTTTGCTGGGATGGGATTTGCGGCAGGGTGGACGCCGTGTATCGGGCCGATTTTCGCCTCTATTCTTATGCTTGCCGCAAGCCAGCCTGCGCAGGGAGTGTTGTACACAGTTGTGTACGTGCTTGGATTTATTCTGCCTTTTCTTGCTTTTTCCTTTTTCCTGGGATCCACACGGGTCATTCTGAAGTACAGCGGTCAGATTATGAAAGCTGGAGGAGCCATGATGATTGTGGCAGGAGCGTTTTTATATACCGGGTATATGACCAGGATTTCGACCTTTCTGTTGAACCTTGTCCAAGATACCTGGCTTTCCAATTTAGGAATTATTTTTTAATATGAAAGGAGACAGGTCATGAAACGCTGGATAATTATATTGGCAGTGACGGCTTTGTTTGGCTGGGCGATCTATGATTTTGCTTATCAGGGAAACGCGGAGTCTGATCCTGAAAAAGAGGGAACTACGGTCACCACAGGAGAAACGGATGAATTTTCAAGTGGAGAAGAGAATGGGACTACGGGACTTGAAAAAGGTCAGCAGGCCCCTGACTTTACTCTTCAGACGCTCGAAGGAGAAAAGGTTTCTTTATCAGATTATCGGGGCAAAAAAGTGATGATTAACTTTTGGGCCACCTGGTGTCCCCCTTGCCGGGCGGAAATGCCTGATATGGAAAAATTTTATCAGAACGAAGATATTGTCATTTTAGCTGTAAATCTAACGGAAACGGAATCCAGTCAACAAGAAGTGCAGCAATTTAGAGACGAATTTAACTTGTCTTTTCCTATTTTATTAGATAAAAATGTGGAAGTAGCCAACAAGTACCAGATTAATCCTGTTCCTACTTCGGTGTTTGTAGACGAAGATGGAAAAATTGATTCCGTCATGCTTGGAGCGATGAACTATGACATGATGCTTCAGCGCCTGGAGGAATTGTAGGAGAGAGTGCATCGTATGAAACCAGAAATTTTAATTGTAGAAGATGATCCAAAGATTTCAAACCTTGTTGCTTTATATGTGAAAAACAGCGGTTATACAGCGCTTCAGGCTTATGATGGTGAAGAAGCGATGCGTCTATATAATGAAAGGAAACCATGCTTGATCATTCTCGATTTGATGCTCCCGAAAATCAGCGGGGAAGAATTCTGTCAGTGGGTGAAGGAAGGACGGGAAGATGATCCTGGGGTTATCATGCTTTCAGCGAAAGCAAAAACGGATGATAAGATCAGCGGTTTCAAGCTGGGCGCAGATGACTACGTAACGAAACCATTCAGCCCTGAGGAATTAATGGCTCATGTGGAAGCCGTACTTCGTCGAACGGGTCGGCTTTGTCAAAAAATTGTTTCCAATGGGCTTGAAATAAAACCTCGAAAAGGAGAGGTTTGGCTGCACGATCAACTGCTCGAATTAACCCATTATGAGTTCAACTTGCTTTATTTTTTAATGGAGAATGCCGACCACGTATTTACAAGAGAACAACTAGTTCAGCAAATTCATCCTTATGGAGAAGCGGAGATTATGGGGCGTACGATTGATGCCCATATCAAGAAACTGCGCAGAAAAATCGAGCGGAATCCAGCTCAGCCTGAACGAATACTCACCGTTAGAGGAATGGGGTATAAATTTGTTCAAAATTAGAAGGAGTTTGACTCAGAAGCTGTGGGTTAAACTCACAGTGGCCAATATAGCCATGCTTGCCGCGGTTGTTATCCTGACAGGTTTCACCCTCTACCGAACTGCCTGTTTCTTAGCATCGAACGTAGCCGGGGTCGAGGGACAGACTCAGACTTCCTTTAATTCCTCTATGTCTTCCTATGTATGGGTCATTACGCTGCTTCTCATTGTAATAGGCGCTTTCTTTTATTCAATAATTACTAAACGAATGCTTGAGCCTGTCAATGAACTCTCGCGCGCTATTCAAACGATGAAAAAAGGGGAGTACCCTACTCGGCTGACGCCCAGGTCCCAGGACGAAATTGGAGAATTGGTGCATCATGTGAATCATTTAAATTTCCTGCTTGAACAGCAGGAGAGCAGCAGAAATCAAATGCTTCATGATCTCTCCCACGAACTCAGAACCCCGCTTTCAAATTTACAAGGTTATTTGGAAGCACTTAATAAAGGCGTAATTCAGGGTGATCAGGATATTTATAAGTCTTTGGCTGAAGAAACTGAACGGGTGACTCAGCTGGTTCAAGGGCTGGATGAAGTGAAGAAATGGGGCAGGAACGACGAAGAACGTCCCATGACTCAACAATATACAGCCATGGACAAGTTTATTCTGCAAGTTGTACAGCTGTTCGAAATCGAATATGAGCGAAGGGGAATTGATTTGATCGTAAATTCTTCTCCTGGAGCGGCAAGTATTAATCAGCAGGGTATTCAGCAAGTGTTAACCAATCTATTAAATAACGCATTGCATTATTATGAAGGACAATCCCCTGTAGAAGTAAAAGGGGAATCAGATGATTCGTTCTATACGTTAACCGTCTCAGGTCCGGGCAGACCAATTCCTTCTGCAGACCAGAATAAAATTTTTGAGCGATTCTATCAGGTAGATCCTTCTCGAACTCGTACCGATGGAGGATCAGGTCTCGGATTAGCCATCAGCAAGGAAATTGTGGAGAAGCACGACGGGAAGATATGGCTGGAAACAAACGGGAGATGTCATTCTTTTCATGTACAGCTTCCTTTAAATACAAAAAAGCATAAAGACAATTAAGAAAGCCCCTGGTAGCAGGGGCTTTCTTATATAGGGTAAGACCTATTCACTAATTTCACCGCATGCAATTCTTGCACCCGCATCGCCGGAAGGCTGGGATTCTAGATCATCAGCGTCTGCATGAATAACGAGGGCCGTTCCGCCTTCCTTGAGGAGAGAATTTTCCTGGCCTTTTTCCAGAGTAACTCTTTCGGCCGTCAGCTCTTCCTGAATAGAACCTTCTTCGGACACTTCAAGGTTAGGAAGGTCCCCTGCATGAGGGCCGTCTTCTGATTCTGTCCCGTGACTGACGTTGGTCGGGTTAAAGTGACCACCTGCAGATTTGAAATCTGGACCTTCGCACGTTCCTTTTTCATGAATGTGGAATCCGTGGGTTCCAGGTGGAATATCGGATGCGCTGAAATCAATTTTTACAGCGTTATCGGCCTGTGTGAGCTCGGCCGTACCCATTTCCTTACCTTCCGTGTTCATCATCTGCACGGAGATGGTGGTATTTGATTCGTTTTCTGTTTGGGAGTCGCCGTTATTTTCAGATTCACTATTTTCACTAGATTCGTTTTCCTCCGAGCTTTCCCCGTTTCCGTCTGCATTCGTTTCGACGGATTCGTCTCCATCATTTCCGGAATTTCTGGCACTGTCCTCATTTTCTGTGCAGGCAGAAAGGAAAAGGGCGGCTAAGCATATTACCAGTAAAGGCAGCAAGCGTCTCATATGATCTCTCCTCCATTAATTTTAGGTTAGTTTAAAAAGATAGTTATCATTTACATGAATGATTTAGAAAAAGCAGCAAGTGTTGGACTTGCTGCTTTTCATATTATGGTTTAAGGACAACCTTAATGTTGTCGTCTGATTTCTTATCAAAAATATCATAAGCTTTCGGTGCATCTTTCAGATCCATTTTGTGCGTAATGATGTCAGTAGGGTCAAATTCGTTATTTTCAATCATGTTGTAAAGTTCCGGCATTAGGTGAATGACGGGAGCCTGTCCCATTTTCAGGGAAACGTTACGGCCGAACAAGTCCCCGATTGGGAAGTTATCCGCATTGATTCCATATACACCGGTTAATTGAATGGTTCCAAATTTCCGGACGGACTCGGAAGCTGTAATAATCGGGCTGATATTCTGTTCATCACTAGGGCCGTGGTCGTTTGAAGCCACGGTACCGTCCATACCTACGCAGTCAATGACCACATCGGCTCCTCCTTGTGTGGATTGGTGAAGGAAACCGCCAATTTCATCGTGTTCTTTAAAGTTGTAAGTTTCTACGTTGTTGGTTCTCTTCGCATGCTCCAGCCGATGAGGAACATGATCGATGGAAATCACTCGCTTGGCTCCTTTTTTCCAAGCGAATTTCTGTGCCATTAGACCAATTGGTCCGGCGCCAAGAATAACTACGGTGTCATCTTGCTTCACACCACTGTGTTCCACGCTCCAATATGCAGTCGGTACTACATCCGACAAGAAGAGAACACTTTCATCCTCCAGTTCACTGGATTCTGGAACGACAAAGGAAGTGAAATCAGCGTAGGGAACGCGAAGATATTCAGCCTGGCCGCCGGGATAGTTCCCGAATTGCTCGGAATAGCCGAATAGAGATCCGTTATCGCTGTGTGGATTAGAGTTATCACATTGGCTTTCCATCTGGTTGTTACAATAGAAGCAGTCACCGCAGCCTACGTTAAACGGGATAACTACACGGTCTCCCTTTTTAACGTTTTTCACTTCAGGGCCGACTTCCTCTACAATTCCCATAGGTTCATGGCCAATTATATAGTCTTCTGATAAAGGAATTCCGTTTTTATAAAGGTGTAGATCGGAGCCGCATATACCTGTTGCTGTTATGCGGACGATCATATCATCGCCTCTTTGAATTTTAGGAGCCTCAACGTCTTTTACTTCAACATGGTCTTTTCCTTGATAGGTCAGTGCTTGCATGAAAAGTCACGCCTTTCTGTGGAATTGATTTCTTCTTATATACGTTCACGCTGCCAAAGCAGTTGAAACTATAAAAAGGTTAATATGGTATATTTTACCTAATAATATTCTCTTCTATGGGCAGGTTATCTAAAGCTTTGAAAAGAGAAACTTTTTTTCAATAAGACTTTGTTAAAGTTTATTGTTGAATTTTCATAAGAGGCTTATTACACAATAGGGCCGTATATTGGAAGGCTCGAATTCGAGATATCTTATGAAAGGAAGGGTCTTGCGGGGGATGATTCGCTTTCCGCGGGCATGTGCTGAGCCTCCTCGAGCTCCGCTCTCCGGGGTCTCACCGATCATGTTTATCCCGCAGGAGTCTTCATCATCCCCCTCAGGACCTTACCTAATCATAAGCTCAAAGCCATTTCAAACATCACCTGCGTGATGAGAATTAGACCATGCGGTATTCTATCTATTTTCAGGATATAACTACCCGCAATAGCCTGTCATAAAAGCATTTAATCCAAATTAAACAGGAGAATCTTTCTCTTCTAGAAGGGACTAGGTGAGATCCCGCAGGGAGTGAAACGAGCGAGGAAGCTTACCGTTCCCCCATAGGAAAGCGAGTTATTTCCCCACCAACCCTTTTCCTTCTAGAGTAACGGGCCCATTTATCTCGAAACTGAGTCTTCCAGTATCTTGAGCTTACCCTTAAGATCAACATGGAAGTTTAATAGAGCCTTCAAAAAAACCGTCAGGCAGACGGGCTTCACGTTATAGTATAAATACCGGTGTACATCACAGAGGAGGGTATAAGTTGTCAAAAGAGATTTTAAAACAAAATAAGGAAAGCTGGGAGGTCGTTGCGCCCATTTTAATGGCGTTGATGCTTTGCCAGACTATGGTCCATTCGCTCAGAGCGAAGAAGAATTAGAGCTTTTCGAAGATATTCAAGGTAAAAAAGTGCTTGAAATTGGTTATGGAAGCGGGCACTCCTTGCGTTATATGGCTTCTAAAGGGGCGAGTGAACTGTGGGGAGTCGATATATCCAATACGCAAAAGGAAGCGGCCGCTCACTTACTCCAAGGATTAAAACCTCAATTATTCTGCGGAGCGATGGAAACTGACGTTGGACTGCCGAGGGAGTATTTTGATTATGTTTACTCAATTTATGCGATTGGGTGGACGACTGATTTACAGGCAACTTTTGATCTCATTTATTCCTATTTAAAGAAAGACGGCTTTTTCATTTTCAGCTGGGACCATCCTTTATACGCTCACGTCTCTGGTGAAAATGGCAAGTTGTTTTTAGAGGGATCCTATCAGGGAGAAGGGCCTAAAGTAATGAAAAACTTTAAAGGGGAAGAGGTTGATATGACGATCTTTACACGTAAAATGTCTAGTTATATTAATCAGTTGATTCAAGCAGGTTTTCAAATAGAGAGAGTTATAGAGAGTGAACCTGGGCAGAAGTACCACGGAATGGAGGCGGAAGTATCTGACCGCTATTATTCATTGTACAAAGCCCGGAAATTCCCCGCGACCATGATGATAAAAGCGAGTAAACGCTAAGCGTGAGGCTGTATAAATACAGAGAAGGGAGTTAACGTTATGTCTATTAAAGGATTAAATCATTTTCTGTTTTCCGTATCCGATTTACATAAGTCTATAGATTTTTACCGTGAGGTCTTTGGTGCAGAATTATTGGTGAAAGGGGAAAAGACGGCTTATTTTGATTTAAATGGAATGTGGCTTGCGCTAAATGTAGAGAAGGATATTCCCCGCAATGAAATCAGTCAGTCTTATACGCATATCGCTTTTTCTATTGAATCATCTGAGTATGAAGAAATGTATAACAAACTCGAAGCGTTGAATGTAAATATACTTTTCGGACGGCCGCGGAGTGAGCGAGATAAACAGTCGATCTACTTTACCGATCCGGATGGCCATAAATTTGAGTTTCATACAGGGACTTTGGAAGACAGACTCAACTATTATAAACAAGAAAAACCACATATGAAATTCTACGATCGCACATAGCACCCAAATATTGTCACCTCAGGTCATCTATAAAATGTAATTTAATCCATTAAATGTAATAAATTCTATGAACGCAATTTAGTTCATGGCATCTAGTCCAATTAAGGAAAGATAAAGAAAAACCCGTCATGGACGGGTTTTTGAATTTAGAATATGCCAAACGACATAAGAGATAAGGTTACGGTAATGATGAATATTAGCCAGCCGGCTATATTGATCCAGATGGGATTGACGTAGCCGTGCAGTGTTTTTTTATTATTCATGGCAAACATTAAGAATAAAACGATAATCGGCAGAATTAATCCATTGGCGTATTGAGAAAAAACAATGAGCTGAATAGGGTCATAGCCAAGGCTTGAAAAGATGACACCCACGAGCAGCACGACCATCCAAACCACTCGGAATTTCGCTGAACGCAGGTTCTTTTCCCATCCTAGAGCTCCGGCTGTGGCATAGGCAGCAGCCAGAGGAGCTGTCATGGATGAAGAAATTCCGGCAGCAAAAATACCGATAGCAAAGACATATTTAGCCCACGAGCCAAGCAGCGGTTGTAACTGGTCCGCCATGGAGGAAGGGTCTTGAATGGACGTTCCTAAAGGAAAAGCTGCAGCTGCCGTAATAATGATGGAAACAGAAATAATTCCGCATATCGCCATGGTCAAAATTACATCGAAGCGGCTGTCACTTAATTGCTCTTCCCCCTTAAAACGTTCCTGAACGGTGGAAGATTGCAAAAAGAGAGTATAGGGTACAATGGTTGTCCCGATTAAAGAAATGACATATAACGTATTTCCGGCAGAAACCTTAGGAACAAATCCTTTGGTGAATATGGCTGAGAGGTCAGGCTGAACCACGATAGCGGTGATCACAAAGCTGAGTGTCATAATTAAGATAAGTCCGACAAACACTCGCTCAATCATTTTATAATGACCTATCCAAAGAAGAATTCCAGCCAGGATTCCAATTAAAATAGCAATCGATCTAGTGGGAAGCCCGGTGATTGCAACCATACCCAGGGCTCCGCCTACGATATTACCAGCTTCATAGGCGGCGCTTCCGATCACGATTGCAGAAATAATTAATAATATCGTCAGCCATTTTAATATGGGGTTGGAAAACTGCTCTCTTAAAATTGTGCTTAAATCCTTCCGAGTAATTACACCAAGCCTTGTTACCATTTCTTGAAGAAACATGGTGGCTATAACTGAAAAAACGAGCGCCCAGATCAGAGCGTAGCCAAATTCAGCCCCCACATTACTGGCGGTCGTGACCGTTCCTGGTCCGATGATGGCTGCAGCTACAATGGCTCCTGGTCCGATATTTTTCAGCCGTCTTTTAAAAGTACTGTCCTTAGGCATATCGTTCCCTCTCTTTCTATTATTTTGGCTCTTTTAAAGTTTATTGTTAATTATTCATAAGAGCCTTATTAAGCAATAGGGCCGGATAGTTGAAGACTCAGTTTCGAGCTATCTTGGGTCCGTTGCCAAAAATAGATAAGGGTGGCTACGGAAACAACTCGCTTTCCTGCGGGGGAACTGGCAAGCCTCCTCGTTCGTTTCACTCCCTGTGGGGTCTCGCCTAGATCCTTCTCCCGCGGGAGTCTCGTCATTTCCTTCGCCACCCAGCCAATATTTGATAAAACGGCCCCTCTTATAAGAGAAGTAAGCGTCCTGCATCAGCCTTAAATGCTTATATAGCGGGGGTTTACACTTAAATACATTGGAATGCTCCTGGATTACCTATCTATATTTAAAAGGTAACTTCGTAGAGTATAGAGCTCCCTATTTGGCCAGGTCCGGAGGGGGACGGGGAGACTCCTGTGGGATAAACATGATCGGTGAGACCCCGGAAAGCTTTAGCTTGAGGAGGCTCAGCACAGAAGAGGAGGTTCGACTAAGAACGCCACGTCGTGTGGCAACGTCGAACGGCCCTGCGTCGTGCAGGGCCGGAAAGCGAGTCGTTCCCCGCAGGACCTAACTCTCTCACGAGATATCTCGAAACTGAGTCTTCCACAAACGGGAGCTTTTCTTTAAGACTCAACACGGAGATTTAACAGAACTATTAGTTTAGTAATAAATGCTGGAATTTGAGTGAATACTCCGTACAGGCCAAAATAGATGGGCAAAAATAAAATATTTTCAATTTTTAAACATTTCCCTGTATCATCTCACATTAATCGTTGTATTTAAAATATAAATCAGCTGTTATAGGTGCCCTGAAGACTTGGATAAAGTCTGAGATAACGCTGGTATTGAAGTTTATAAATGTCCTGCTGTTCTTGGTCAGGGGTGAAAACTTCAGCTTCCTGTGATGCGATATGCTTTTCTATAAATTCGTTGTAATTCTTTACCCAGCCCATCCAGATAAAAGCGGTCGATGCAGCTCCCAGTGCAGTTGAGTATTCACTTTCTTTTAGAACTCTGACCGGTCTATTTATAATAGTAGCCAGTGTTTGGATCCAGACACGGCTTCTGCCTCCACCTCCAATGATGGTAATTATTCCTTCTTGTTTTTCGGATAGTGATTCAATCACCTGACAAAAGGAAAAACAGAGCCCTTCGACTACTGCACGTATAAAATCGGCTTTCTGGACCTCTGGGTGAAGCCCGACGAAGGCGCCAGAAGCTTCCGGGTCCATAATCGGGAACCGTTCCCCGTGCATATAGGGTAAAAAAAGAACACCATTTGCACCCGCCGGGGAGGCAGCTGCCAAATTTTCGAAGTTCTCAAAAGGTGATTCGCTTTGGTCTGCCCAGGTATGGACAGCCCATTGATAAACATTTCCTGCGTTTAATAGCGGGACGATGGAAATGTTCATTGCTTCCGGCAGATGCGAAAGGGTAAATGCCCCGTCTATTTTATTCGCGTTCCTTTTTATTGGAGCAGCTACCCAGCCTGTGGTTCCTAAATATAAATACTGGTCACCCTCCTGAATAGCTCCTGCCCCCATTGTGCCAGCCCCTGCATCCCCGCTGCCGCATAAGACAGGGGTCTGCTTAGGAAATCCCGTCCACTCAGATACTTGATCCGTTATTTTTCCTGCTGCTTTTTCCGGGGCCAGAAGGATGGGGAGTTTCCTTTCATCTATTGCAAAATCAGAAAGAATTTCCCGGCTCCATTTTCGTTCATGAAGATCCATTAAACCTGATGTAGCCGCGGTTACAGTGTCGGTTACTGCTTCTCTTGTCAGTTTATAGATGAGATAATCCTTCGCGCTGAATAGAAAAGCTTCAACAGAGTCATATTGTTCGGGCTGATGCTTCTTCATCCATAGTAATTTCGCAAGAGGAGTAGAAGGGCGGACTGAGTTCCCCGTTATATCTGAAATCAGGGGCTTCTTTGATTGTACAAGTTGTGCTTCTTGATCAGCTCTTGTATCGGAATAAAGAATGGCTGTAGAAGCAGTTTCAGAAGCATCTATTGGAATAACATCTTCCATTTGGCCGCTAAACGTAATTGCCCTGATTGCTTCCATATGTTCGGGATGGGTGTTCTGCCAATTAGAAAGGATAATTTGAAACGCCTCCCACCATTCTTCAGGCTCTTGTTCAACTTCACCATTTGAGCCATATTTCGTTTCAATCTCTATCGATTGTTCACTTGCCCGTTGTCCTAGTCTATCTAAAAGAACTCCTTTAAGAGCAGATGTTCCTAAATCGAATACGGCTATGTAATTCATTCCGATCCCTCCAGCTTGAATAGTGAGTCATTTATCTCTTCAAATTGTACATGATTCTCTCTTTATAATGAATGTGTTAGATTCAGAGAATATAAAAACGATAAGCGAGTTAAATCCTGCATGTATGATGTGAAGCGCTTGCTTTGGGCGGGATTGAAAAAAGATATGTATTTATCTGTAAAATGATAGGCATAGAGGTATATTTATGGTATCTTTAATTCAAGCCATCTTAATTAAAGAGAATTATAAAAAGAGACGATGGTTTGTATAGTTATAGGATTAGATGGTGCAATTCTGGTCAAATAGGCCAGGGAATCCAGTGGCAGTAAAGTCATATGGAGTAAAAAAGTGGGAATCCTCATAAAGGATTTCCACTTTTTTATATTCTACTAAGTTAATTCAACGTATTTCTTATTACAGAAAAGCTCCCGTTTGTGGAAGACTCAGTTTCGAGATATCTAGTGAGAGAGTTAGGTCCTGCGGGGAACGACTCGCTTTCCGGCCCTGCACGACGCAGGGTTGTTCGACGTTGCCACACGACGTGGCGTTCTTAGTCGAACCTCCTCTTCTGTGCTGAGCCTCCTCATGCTAAAGCTTTCCGGGGTCTCACCGATCATGTTTATCCCACAGGAGCCTCCCCGTTCCCCTCCGGACCTGGGCCGAATCAGAAACTCGAAACGGCTTCATCCTTCACCCAATTGAGAAGAAATAATCACATGGGCGTATATACTTTTCCAGTTTGAAACTGTGCGGGATCGCCTGTTATATAAGCAGTCAGGCGGGATAAGGAGGATAGGATACTCTCTTTTCAGAGGGTCCGTTATTCTCCCGTGGCTGGGTTGGTTGGCAAATGCCGAGACTCCCCGGTTAAAAGCGGAAGCACCTTGGTCAGCGGCGTATGGACTGGACTGAACTGGCGGAGATAAAGGAAACACGAAGAGCGTAGCGATTCGATGTTGACTTATCGTACAGAAGTGAGGGGAGTCTCACTAGACGCTAGGTGCTGGAGCTGGATAGCTCTCTTCAACGTTTAGGCACTCATTTATGCTTACGTCTCTAAGAAGTGTAAGAGTGGGAGAAGGGACTAGGTGAGATCCCGCAGGGAGTGAAACGAGCGAGGAAGCTGATGGTAAAAGGAGGATCGACTAAGGTCGCCACGTCCTGTGGCAACGTCGATCGACCCTACGTCGTGTAGGGCCATAGGAAAGTGTTCAAATGTGGAATCACCCCGATAGACACGACCAGCATAAGCCGCTCATCAAAAGGATGGCGGTTTTCCCATCCGTTGATGAGCGGCTTATGACTCGAGTGTCTGGGTAATGGAACAAGCCGAGTTATTTCCCCACCAGCCCTTCTCCAAATATCGTAACGGACCCAAATTGTCTCGAAACTGAGTCTTAAAGTAAACGGTCCTTTAGTTTAATAGATCCTGATTTTTACAAATTCTTAATGTTAATGAAATCCCGATAACCAGGGAGATTTTATAGATAGGAACAATTACATATTTTGTCCCGAGTCTCTGGATGTAGTATAGTTAGAATGAGCGTGAGAATTCTGACAATAGTGTAATAGGAAGAGAGGGGTACACCTAATGAATCAGCAAACATTTTTATATCAGCCAAAGATTTCTGATGTGATGAAAAATATTAATAAGGTGATGATTGGGAAAGAAGAAGCGGCTTTACTGAGCATTGTGGCATTGCTTGCTAAAGGGCATGTCCTACTTGAGGACGTCCCGGGCGTAGGAAAGACGATGCTCGTAAAAACCCTTGCTAAATCCTTAGATTGTGAGTTTAAACGAATTCAGTTCACCCCAGATTTGCTGCCATCTGACGTTACAGGTGTTTCTATATATAATCCGAAAGAAATGGAATTTGAATTTAAGCCTGGTCCTATTTTAGGGAATATTGTGCTGGCCGATGAAATTAACCGTACTTCTCCGAAAACACAATCCGCATTACTTGAAGGGATGGAAGAAACGAGTATTACGGTGGACGGAAACGCCGTGCCTCTTAAAGATCCTTTCTTTGTCATGGCTACCCAGAACCCTATTGAATACGAGGGAACATATCCACTGCCTGAAGCTCAACTGGACCGGTTTTTGTTAAAAATGAAAATGGGATACCCTACCGCGAGTCAGGAGATGGAGATGCTGAGCCGGACCTCAGGCGGCCATCCGATCCACGAGATATCGTCTGTAATTACTCGCGATGAGCTCGTAGGATTGCAGAAAGAAGTTGAAGAAGTGTATGTAGACACAACCGTAAACCGCTACATTATTGATTTAGTTACAGGCACTCGGAATCATGAAGGTGTGTATCTGGGTGTGAGTCCCCGTGGATCAATTTCCCTCATGAAAGCCGCCAAAGCCTATGCTTTTGTTCACGACCGTGATTATGTGGTGCCTGATGATGTCCAGTACCTCGCCCCTTATGTATTGTCACACCGTATGATTCTTACTTCTGAAGCGAATTTTGAGGGAGCAACGCCTGAAAGTATTATCGAAGAGCTGCTCTCTGCGACTTCCATCCCTGTTAAGAGGAATATTAGTGAATGAGACAAACCCTCCAATTCACTGCTAAGCTCCTCGTTGTTTTGACATTGTTTGCTGTTTTATTTTCATATGCAATGTTTCAGGGAGGCTTTGTCAGCTGGTTTCTCTTCTATGCGTTTCTTCCTTTTCTTATTTACATGACAGGGGTACTGCTGTATCCAATAAACGATTGGAAGGTAGAACGTAAACTCTCAAAAAGGGTCGCCACAGGAGGCGAAAGTGTAGAGGTTGATGTGACACTGACAAGAAGAATCCCTTTTCCCATTTATTATTGCGTCATTGAAGAATATCTCCCGGAGTCCCTTAAGAAACAAGACCGGCATTTAGAGAAATTCAGAGACATGGATAAGCCGAATGAATTTCAGCAGGACAGGATTGTTAAAAAGGTCATGTTCCCCTGGTTCAAGAAGTCTTTACGCTACCATTATGAACTCGACAAGCTTCCGCGCGGAGAGCACCAGTTCCAGGCATTCCGCATTAAAACCGGAGATTTTTTCGGATTTGTTAAAAAAGAACACGTATATCGGGAAGAAGATAAACTTCTTGTCTTTCCTTATAAACGTCCCGTGAAAATGCGTGAGCGTGTGTACAGCTTTGAGCAGGGAGCTAGCCCCTCTTTCAAACTTAATGAAAAAAACACGAATGTAGTGACAGGGGTTCGAGAGTATATGCAAGGCGACCGCTTTGCGTGGGTGGATTGGAAAACCACAGCCAAGAAGAATCAAATGATGACGAAAGAATTTGAGCAGGAAAAAAGTGTGGATATGCTCATTATTCTGAATGCAGTCTATCATCCATCTATGAACCCTGTGAGCTTTGAAGGCTCCGTTGAGTTCACCGCATCTTTATTAGAGGAACTTCATAAAAAATCCTCTCAGCTTGCTTTCATGACACTTGGAGATGGAAGGGCGTATTTTCCGTTTCATCAAAATCGTTCACAGACCCACAAAATACAGGGGCACCTGGCTAAAATAAGGCCGCTCGGCCGCATGCCTTTTTCACAGCAGCTGGATCGTGAACGGGCTCAAATCCCTTCAGGTACGATCGCTTTAGTAACCAGTCATTACTTAGATGAGAATACCGAACAATCCCTCGTGAAATTGGCGAAAAAGAGTAAGCGTCTCGTCTTTTTTTACGTGCGCCCGCGCGAGCAGGTGAGCTTTCAAGATCACCAGCACATTAAGCTGTTAAAAAACCAGGGGGTCGTTGTTCAAGTATTATCAGAGGAGCAATTGACACAACAAGAATTTGAGGTGAGCACCTGATGCCTAATCCTAATACAACCAATGACCAGCGCTCAGCTATTTTTAAGCTTATGATTTATGTGACTGGTTTCTTATTGTTCTGTGAATGGCTGCGGCCTCTGGAAGTCATTACGGAAACGAATGACGTGACGATCTTCTTTATCTATGCGACGTTTTGTTTTTTTGTTTCCTTTATTCAGGTTCCTTGGTACCTTTCTATGCCTCTCAAACTGCTGGGATTAGCCTTTATTTTGGACGGTCTTTATATTGCAGAAACGATTTTCAGCCGCAATTGGTTCTCTGTCCTGTATGAGCAAATCGTCTTTAATATTCAGGTGATTCAGGCACAGGAATGGTGGCAGATGACTCCTCTATTCCGGAGTCTGCTTTTCCTTATCCTGTTGTGGCTTATGAGCTACTTGCTTTATTACTGGATTGTTGTAGCTAACCGCATGTTTGTGTTCGTGCTGTTGACGCTTATTTACGTCACAGTGGTAGATACGTTTACCGTCTATGATGGAAAATGGGCGATCATCCGTACGTTTGTGCTGGCTATGGCCGCGCTTGGAATTACCAGCTTTTACAAAGAGATGGATAAAGAATCGATTGGTTTGCGCGGGTTTAAAAAAGGTCACCTATGGGTGCTGCCTTTGCTTGCGATCATCCTGTTTTCAACGGTAGCGGCTTATGCTTCTCCAAAACTTTCTCCGCAGTGGCCGGATCCAGTTCCTTATATCCAAAGTGCTACAGGAGGTGCTGGCCCCGGAGGAAGCGGCGTCGTTCAGAAGGTCGGCTACGGTGAAAATGATAGTCGTCTCGGAGGATCGTTTATTCAGGACGATACCCGTGTCTTTACGGCTATGGCCGATGGAGAAAGATACTGGAGAATTGAATCGAAAGATACGTACACCGGAAAAGGCTGGGAGGATACATTGGAAGAACCGGTGCAAACTGTGTCCCCCGACAATATTCCTTTTCAAACCTTTACGGATGAAGTCGAAGTAGAAGAACAGCAGTCCCTTATCGAGTTAACTAGTGAAGCTGATTTTCGAAAACTGGTGTATCCATATGGCGTCACTTCGGTTGACTCCAGGGACGGATATAGGCTTCGAGTTCATGAGAATACCGGTGAAATGGATACACTCAAAGGAGATTCCCCAGCTAAGCTGAACAGATACGTTATCAACTATGATTTTCCTTCTTTTGAATATGATCAGCTGCGTGAATCGAGTACCGAAGACCCGGAAGAGATCAAGGAGAACTACTTGCAGCTTCCTGATTCCCTGCCGGGGCGAGTGCGCAACCTCGCCAGTCAAATCGTAGAAGACGAAGACAATCGGTACGATAAAGCGAAAGCGGTAGAGTCGTACTTTTCATCGAATGGCTTTGAATATTCTACGACTGATGTACCGGTACCTGATGAAAATGAGGATTATGTGAACCAGTTCTTATTCGAATCTCAAATCGGATACTGTGATAACTTCTCCACCTCCATGGTGGTTATGCTAAGGTCAGAAGGCATTCCGGCCCGCTGGGTAAAAGGGTTCACGGGTGGAGAGCGAATCGATGCCACGGATGTTACGTACAACGATGAACTTCAGAATAAATATGAAATCACAAGCGGCAATGCGCATTCGTGGGTGGAAGTCTATTTTCCAGATGTGGGCTGGGTTCCTTTTGAACCAACGAAAGGGTTCACAAACAACGCGGACTTCTATACGGATGTAGAAACCGATGATAGTGATTCAGCGGCTTCAGGTGCTGATTCGGAAATGCCAGAAGACAATATGGGTAACCCGCAGCAGATGGAAGACCAGGAAGCAGCTTCTGATTCTGAGTCCGTTAACATCGACTCTGAACAGAGCTACGTATGGGTCTATGTTCTGGCTGGATTTCTACTCCTGGCTTTACTTGTTCTGTATGTGACTCGTTACAAGTGGATATCCGCTTTTCTTATCCGTCGCTATCGAGGAAAAGAGGATGAGGAAACGTATGAAAAAGCCTACCAATATTTACTAAAAGTGCTGGATCATAAAGGGTTCAAGCGTAAACCCGAACAGACGCTCAGGGACTATGCCTTCGTCGTCGATCGCCACTTCCAGTCCAATGACATGCGGCGTTTGACGAATGATTACGAGCGGGTTCTGTACAGAAATGAGAGCCACCGTTCCCATTGGCCGAAAGTCACTGAATTATGGGAAAATTTAATTAAAAAAGCATTGTCTTGATTCCTGTCATAACCGTTGATAGAATGAATGGAAATTAGACGCATTCTTCCTTCGTATATCCTCGAGAATATGGCTCGAGAGTCTCTACCGGGGCACCGTAAATGTCCTGACTATGAAGGTGGGGATCACGTGACGAGATATGCACGGATGGATTTCTGCCTTCGCCTGAATTATTTTAACGGGAAGGTGGGAATCCTTTTTTTATAGGCCCCTGGTCGTGCGTTTTTTCTAATGAAAAGGAGTGGAAAGATATGGAGCAGGTCCAAGGTATGATCCTGGTACTGGATTTCGGAAGTCAATATAACCAATTAATTACCCGCCGTATACGTGAGTTCGGGGTTTATAGTGAACTTCACTCTCATAAAATGACGGTCGAAGAGATCAAAGAACTGAACCCAAGCGGTATTATTCTTTCTGGCGGACCTAACAGTGTGTACGGAGAGAATAGTTTCCGTTGTGATGAAGGTCTGTTTGAGTTAGGGATTCCAGTGCTTGGCATTTGCTATGGCATGCAGCTCATGACTCATCATTTCAAAGGAAAAGTGGAGCGGGCGAATGAGCGTGAATACGGAAAAGCGGACATTAACATAGCCGAAGACCCGGCAATTTTTAAGAAAACTCCTCGGAATCAGACGGTCTGGATGAGCCATAGTGACAAAGTCATAGATCCGCCGCCAGGTTTCGTTGTGGATGCGACCAGTCCTTCCTGTCCGGTAGCCGCTATGAGCAATGGTGAAATCAATATGTACGGCGTGCAATTTCACCCGGAAGTACGTCATTCGGAGTATGGCAACGATATCCTGCGCAGCTTCGTGTTTGATGTATGTGATGCGAAGGATGACTGGACGATGGAGCACGTAGTTGAAATGGAAGTAGAGAAGATCCGCGAACAAGTCGGAGACCGTAAAGTATTGTGTGCGCTAAGCGGCGGGGTAGATTCCTCTGTTGTAGCGGCGCTGATCCACCGTGCGATCGGTGACCAGCTCACTTGTATTTTCGTAGATCATGGTCTGCTTAGAAAAAATGAAGCGGATGACGTAATGCGCACGCTTGGTGATGGATTCAATATGAACATTATTAAAGTAGACGCTAAGGACCGTTTCCTAAGCAAGCTTGAAGGCGTATCCGATCCTGAACAGAAGCGGAAAATCATCGGTAATGAGTTCATTTACGTCTTCGATGACGAAGCAGAAAAGCTGACGGAAATTGATTATCTGGCTCAAGGAACTCTTTATACCGATATTATTGAGAGTGGTACGGAAACGGCTCAAACGATTAAATCCCACCATAATGTCGGCGGTCTGCCGGAGGAAATGGAATTAAAGCTGATCGAGCCTTTGAACACACTCTTTAAAGATGAAGTGCGTGCGCTTGGAACTGAGCTTGGTGTGCCTGAACATATCGTTTGGCGCCAGCCTTTCCCAGGACCTGGACTTGCGATTCGCGTATTAGGTGCGATTACGGAAGAGAAGCTTAAAATCGTTCGTGAATCCGATGCTATTTTGCGTGAAGAAATTAAAGAAGCTGGGCTGGACAGGGATATTTGGCAGTATTTCACCGTGCTTCCGGATATTCGTTCCGTAGGAGTTATGGGGGATGAGCGTACGTATGACTATACGATCGGCATTCGTGCCGTGACATCGATCGATGGTATGACGTCCGATTGGGCTCGCATTCCCTGGGATGTACTGGAGAAAATCTCCACCCGCATCGTGAATCAGGTCGATCACATCAACCGAGTGGTTTATGATGTGACAAGTAAGCCGCCGGCTACCATTGAATGGGAATAAACGAATATTAAAGGTCATAAATTGTTTTAATGTTCGTGATTAGGGTTGACGAATGAGATTAGTCCTAGTAAGATAGAGAAAAATCATGAAAAAGTAACACCGTCGTATAATTTTGGGGATAAGGCCCATGAGTTTCTACCGGACCGCCGTAAACTGGTCTGACTACGCTGGTGATTAGTTGACGCCTTGCACGTGGTTTGTGCCTGGCTCATCTATTGCCTCCGTATATAGGTAGACACTCTTGATCATTCAAGAGTGTTTTTTATTTGGGCTTTAACATAGAGACAACTCTTCAGAAGGAGCGGCTGGTGACTGTGAGGGAGGAAATAGAAATGAGTAAATTTTTTAAGTTTAAGGAGCTGGGCACGAACTACCGCACAGAATTTATGGCTGGACTTACCACATTTTTGGCGATGGCCTACATTCTGTTTGTTAATCCGTCCACGCTTGCTCTTGATGGGATTGAGCAGCTTCCTGAAGGAGTCACGCGTATTGATAAAGGTGCGGTATTTACAGCGACGGCGATTGCGGCTGCTGTTGGTACATTAATTATGGGGGTTTTCGCCAAGTATCCAATTGCGCTTGCACCTGGTATGGGATTGAATGCGTTTTTTGCTTATACAGTAGTTCTTGGGTATGGAATTCCTTGGGAAACGGCACTGGCAGGTGTATTAGCATCCGGACTTATTTTTATTGTATTAACGGTAACCGGCCTGCGCCAAAAGATCATTGATGCGATTCCTGGGAACTTGAAACTGGCTGTTGGAGCAGGAATTGGGTTGTTTATCGCTTTTATCGGCTTTCAAAATGCCGGAATTGTTCAGAACAGTGATGCGACGCTTGTACAGCTCGGGGACTTAACGGCTGGACCAACGATGCTTGCGATTTTCGGTATTATTGTATCGGTAGTATTCCTGTCTCTGGGCGTTAAAGGCGGAATTTTCTACGGCATGGTCCTGACATCTATCGCTGGAATGGTTACTGGATTGATTGCACCGCCGACAGCAGTGAATGATGTCGTGGGGGCTGCGCCGAGCGTGGCACCGACTTTTGGAGCAGCATTCACTCACTTTGGTGAAATCTTTACAATTGAAATGCTGGTCGTTATTCTCACCTTCTTGTTTGTCGACTTTTTCGATACAGCGGGAACATTAGTAGCAGTGGCTACTCAAGCTGGTTTCATGAAAAATAATAAATTGCCTCGTGCCGGCCGTGCTCTATTTGCGGATTCCGCAGCGACCGTAGTCGGATCCGTAGTAGGTACATCAACGACTACCTCTTATATTGAATCCACGGCAGGTGTAGGGGCCGGGGGTCGAACAGGCTTTGCTTCTGTCGTAACAGCCGCCTTTTTCTTATTGGCGTTATTGTTTTCACCATTGTTATCAGTTGTAACCGCGCAGGTGACTGCGCCTGCATTGATTATTGTCGGTGTGCTGATGGCGTCTACCTTGAAAAATATCGATTGGGATCAATTTGAAATCGGTGTTCCGGCTTTCTTTACCATTGCCGCTATGCCGCTTACGTACAGCATTGCTACAGGAATTGCGATCGGATTCATCTTTTATCCAATTACCATGCTGTTAAAAGGACGTTCCAGAGAAATTCATCCAATTATGTACTTCTTGTTCATCATCTTTATTTTGTACTTTGTCTTCTTAGCTTAATGGAGTTATCTCAGAGTGTGGTTTATTCCATATAAGCTCCCGTTACTGTAAGACTTGATTTCGAGACTTTTGAAAGAATTAGGTCCTGCGGGGGACGATTTCGCTTTCCGGCCCTGCACGACGCAGGGTCGTTCGACGTTGCCACAGGACGTGGCGATCTTAGTCGAACACCCCTTGTGGTAAGCTTCCTCGGGCTTAACAGCCCTGCGGGATCTTACCGATCATGTTCATCCCACAGGAGTCTTCATCGTCCCCCTCCGGACCTTGCGAAATATAGAGCTCGAAATCATGTTTGAAAAACTCTGGTCTATGGTGGAGATAAACTTCTAACGATGAGTGTGTGCGGTGGATAATTCCCGTTATATAAGTATTTGAGGCGGGTCAAGCACCTTCTAACGACTATAGAAGGGTCCGTTCGCTTTTCAAGCATAGGCTGGCGAAGGGAACGACGAGACCCCACAAGGAGTGGTAACGACTGAGGAGGCTTGCCAGTTCCCCCGCAGGAAAGCGAGTTGTTCCCGTAGCCATCCGCTCTCTTTATTAGCAACGGACCTGGAATATCTCGGAATCGAGTCTTCAACTATACGGCCCGTTAGCTTAATAAGTCTTTTATAAAAAACACGGCAGTCGTGGTGACTGTCGTGTTTATTCTTCTTCCAGATGACGGATGCTGAGTGGCTTTTGATGCGTATGGTTCGTAACTTGGCGATGAAGCTGGATGACGAGCAGGCCGTGCTTATAGGTGGCTTCCATTTTGTCGTTCCGGACAGGGAAAGGCAGATCGATACTCCGTTCAAAAGTTCCGTCCGCGATTTCAGACATTAGCTGATGACCACCGCGGTGGTTAATCTCAATTTTTCCTTTAATTGTGAGGGTGGTGTGATCGACGAGTACCTCTACATTTTTCGGATGGCTCATTCCAGGGATGCTCACGTAGCATAAAAGTTCATTATCATATTGATACATATTTATATAAGGAATGGATGGCTTCATCATTCCCTCGAAGTCGCCCCAGAATTCATTTCCGAAAAAGCGGTCTAAATTGGATTTCCAGTCTTTAAATTGGTTCACGTCATCACCCTCCATAATTTGTCAGTATTTGCGATAGAAAAAGATTGTGTCACAGACTTCTCATAGTTTATAGTGTATGCAAGAAAGAGTCCATGGGTGAATATCCTGAATAGTAAGAGGGACAGAGGTAGGAGGGTGTTGAATGTTTGAAAATCCTTTATTGCTGATCGGAATTATTTTAGCTGTCAATATTGTTTATGTATCTTTTTTAACGATGCGTATGATTTTTACGTTAAAAGGCCGACGTTATACGGCAGCTTTTCTCAGCATGTTTGAGATTGTTACCTATATATATGGTCTTGGAATTGTACTTGAGCGTTTAGACCAGATTGAAAATGTTATTGCTTACGCCATTGGTTATGGTCTTGGTGTGATTGTCGGGATGAAGATTGAAGAGAAGCTTGCTTTAGGGTATATTACGGTTAATGTTATTTCTTCAGACCCGGATATTGATTTTACCCGCAGACTCCGTGAAAAAGGATACGGAGTTACGAGCTGGTATGCTTATGGGATGGAAGGTGATCGGCTGGCGATGCAGATCTTAACTCCGCGAAAATATGAGCTCGCTTTGTATGAAACCATTCGCACCATTGATCCAAAAGCATTTATTATAGCTTATGAACCTAAGCAGATTCATGGCGGATTCTGGGTTAAATCCGTTAAGAAAGGAAAGATCCGCGAAGATGCCGAAAAACAACAACAAGAAGCGCTTTGAAGTGCAAGAGCATGAAACCATTGGCCAATGCCTGGATCGTATGAAGAAGGAAGGTTACCTTCCTGTACGACGGGCGGAAGAACCAGTATTTCGTGAAGAGACAAAAAATGGTGAAAAAGTCATGGAACCCGTGAGTAAACGAATTGTTTTTCATGCGGTAAAGGAATAAACACGAACAATCATTAGTTTATAATTTTAAAATGTTCGTTATTTACGTTGACATTTCTTTGTGGCTATTGATATGATGGAAGCAGAAATTGCATAAAAGGAACCTCATATAGGACGGGAATACGGCCCGTTCGTCTCTACCTGGGAACCATAAATTCCCGGACTATGAGGGGAGTCCAAGCATTCTATATCAATCAACAGTCGACACGTATGCCTGTTCAACTCCTCTCATTTTTGAGGGAGTTTGAGCAGGCTTTTTTAATGAAAGAAGGGATAAACATGGCTGAAGTTGGTGTTATCATGGGTAGTATCTCCGATTGGGAGACGATGAAGAATACCTGTGATGTATTAGATGAGTTACAAATCTCGTATGAAAAAGAAATCATTTCTGCCCATCGCACCCCGGAGGATATGTTTACCTATGCGGAACAGGCGAGGGGAAAAGGATTAAAAGTCATTATTGCCGGAGCTGGAGGAGCGGCCCACTTACCAGGGATGGTGGCTGCAAAAACCACTCTCCCGGTCATTGGAGTTCCAGTAGAATCAAAATCTCTTCAGGGACTCGATTCGCTGTTGTCTATTGTGCAAATGCCAGGCGGTGTGCCTGTGGCGACGGTGGCTATTGGAAAATCGGGAGCTAAAAATGCAGGGATTCTGGCGGCGGAAATGATCGGAGCTTTTGAAACGGATACCGCGGAGCGTCTGGATGCGTACCGCAAGCAAATGAAAGATAAAGTCGAAGATATGAGGAGCGATTTACGTGGATCCTAATGTAGTTAGACCAGGTCAGACAATTGGGATACTAGGCGGAGGTCAGCTCGGAAGAATGATGGCCGTAGCTGCAAAACATATGGGGTACCGGATTGCCGTTCTTGATCCTGCCGAAGACTGCCCTTGTGCCCAGGTTGCTGATGAACACATCGTGGGTGCTTATGATGATATGGAAGCCGCTGAACAGCTAAGCGAGCGGAGCGATGTCATTACGTATGAGTTTGAAAATGTAGATTTAGAAGTGGCACGTCTATTTGAAAGCAACGGAAAATTACCTCAAGGCGCTTACTCTTTGGAAGTGACCCAGAATCGATCCAAGGAGAAACAGGAAGCTGTAGCAGCTGGTTTGTCGGTTCCTTTTTACGAAATCGTCGATAGTTATGATCAGTTTCTAGAGGCTCTTGATAAGACTGGTTACCCGGCGGTAATTAAAACGACCAGCGGCGGTTATGACGGTAAAGGTCAGTTGAAGATCGAATATGAAGATGAAGCAGCTAAGGCACGCCAATTTATAAAAGAAGGGCGTACTTATATTGTGGAGCAGTGGGTCGAATTCGATATGGAAATCTCGCAAGTATTTACGCGTGCAGCTGATGGTGAGATTGCGTATTTCCCTATCCCTGAAAATATTCACAAGAATCATATTTTACATGAATCGAGAGTGCCGGCTGAATTGAGCGAGACACTGGTTGACAATGTGCAAGATGCGGTGAAGCGCCTATCGGAGCAGATGGAAATTGTAGGTACTTTTGCCGTCGAAATGTTCGTGAGCGGAGAAGACATTTATATTAATGAAATGGCTCCGCGGCCGCATAACTCCGGCCATTTTACCATTGAAGCCTGTAACGTATCTCAGTTTGAACAGCATGTACGGGCGATCTGCGGGCTCCCGCTGTTACCGGTCCATTCCTTTCCATCAGCCGTGATGGTGAATGTACTGGGTAAACACCGGCAGATCCTGATTGATAAGCTGGAATACTATCGGAATGTTCATTTTCACGATTATGGTAAGAAGGATGCCCGAACACACCGCAAGATGGGACATCTCACATTTATAGGTACTAGTTTAGAAGAGATTGATGAGAGAATCCAAGACAATCAAATACATTTATGGTAGAGACCGAGGAGGAAGACGATGATTGAACGATACACAAGGCCTGAAATGGGGGCTATCTGGACAGAAGAGAACCGCTACGCGGCGTGGCTTGAAGTAGAATTGCTGGCGTGTGAAGCGTGGAGTGAGCTTGGGAATATTCCAAAGGATGACGTGAAGAAATTGAGAGAGAAAGCTTCTTTTGACGTGGAGCGTATTCATGAAATTGAAGCAGAAACTCGTCATGATGTTGTAGCTTTTACCCGCGCCGTTTCCGAAACAGTCGGTGAAGAGCGGAAATGGGTCCATTACGGACTTACATCTACAGATGTCGTGGACACAGCGCTTTCCTATCAATTAAAGCAGGCGAACGCTATTATCCGTAAAGATCTAGTAAACTTTATCGAAATTTTAGGCGATAAGGCACGCGAACATAAGCACACCGTAATGATGGGGCGTACACACGGGGTGCACGCAGAACCTACAACATTCGGCCTGAAGCTGGCTCTATATTATGAAGAAATGAAGCGTAATCTAGAACGCCTGGATCTAGCGATCAAGCACATTGAAGTAGGAAAGCTATCCGGAGCCGTTGGAACGTACGCGAATATTGATCCTTTTGTAGAAGAGTATGTGTGCGAAAAGCTGGGCATAGCACCGGCGCCGGTATCCACACAGACGCTGCAGCGTGACCGTCACGCCCATTACGTATCTACACTGGCTTTAATTGCGACGTCCATTGAGAAAATTGCCGTAGAAATCCGTGGCCTCCAAAAGACAGAAACGCGGGAAGTAGAAGAATTCTTCGCGAAAGGTCAGAAAGGCTCCTCTGCAATGCCGCATAAACGAAACCCAATTGGTTCTGAGAATATGACCGGCATGGCCCGCGTGCTGCGCGGAGAAATGGTGACCGCTTTTGAAAACGTGCCTCTTTGGCATGAACGGGATATCTCTCATTCATCAGCCGAGCGCGTGATTCTGCCGGATGCAACGATGGCCATTAATTACATGCTGAATCGCTTCGCTTCGATCGTTAAAAACTTGACGGTCTTCCCGGGACGGATGCAGGAGAATATGGAGAAAACTTACGGATTGATCTTCTCTCAAAGAGTTCTGCTAACTCTGATTGACGAGGGCATGGTCCGAGAAGAAGCTTATGATCTGGTACAGCCGAAAGCCATGGAATCCTGGGAACGAGGTGTTCCTTTCCGTGAATTAGTAGAAGCGGACGAGCAGATCACAGCAACTCTGTCCGAGTCGCAGCTGGATGCCTGCTTCGATTATAAGCACCACCTGAAAAACGTCGACCGCATTTTCGATCGCATCGGTCTGTAAACTACCAAAAACTGTATGACCTGGTCCTCCATTCATTTACAGACCAGGTCATACATAAATTACCAAATTACCAATCTGTTATTTCTATAATTAAGTGAGGTGTCTATTGATGAAGGGTTCGCTGTTATATGAAGGAAAAGCCAAGAAAGTTTATCACGTGACGGATCAACCGGAACGTTTAATTTTATCTTATAAGAACGACGCCACTGCCTTTAACGGCAAGAAAAAAGATCAATTTGAAGGCAAAGGTCGGCTGAACAACTTGATTACCTCCCGAGTATTTGACTATTTAAAGCTGCATCACATTCCATCCCACTTTATTGAAGCGTTGACCGATACGGAACAATTAGTTGAGAAAACGACCATCATTCCTCTGGAAGTGGTAGTCCGCAATGTCGCTGCCGGAAGCATTACGCGCAGGCTTGGTATCGAAGAAAAAACAACCTTCACCCCGCCGATTGTCGAATTATTTTATAAAAAAGATGAACTGGATGATCCGATCATTAATGACGTTCATGCTTATCATCTGACGGATGTCAGCGAACGTGAATTAACCCGCATCAAAGAAATGGCCCTTACCATCAATGAACACCTGATCGAACTTTTTAAAGAGGCTGGACTTCAGCTTGTTGATTTCAAACTGGAATTCGGACGGCTCGCTGATGGAACGATCGTGCTGGCTGATGAAATTTCACCAGATACATGCCGTCTTTGGGATTTGGAGAGCGGACAGAAACTGGACAAGGATGTATTCCGCGAGGGTATTGGAAACCTGATCGAGACGTACGAACTAATATTACAGCGACTGGAGGAAAACACATGCGCAAAGTAAAGATCTACATCACATTAAAAGAAGGGGTTCTTGATCCCCAGGGGAAAGCGGTACAGAACTCCCTGCATTCTCTTGAGTATAAAAACGTCAGCGAGGTCCGTGTTGGCAAGTATATGGAAGTT
The DNA here is from genome assembly GCF_052246795.1 of Halobacillus sp. K22. Lineage (NCBI taxonomy): Bacteria > Bacillati > Bacillota > Bacilli > Caryophanales > Bacillaceae > Halobacillus > Halobacillus sp. K22. The sequence continues at coordinate 110,026 of NZ_JBQQCN010000009.1, forward strand.
ATGATGGAAGACACGAACGATATTGAAGAGCAGGTAGACAAGATGTGCGATCAATTGCTTGCGAACCCAGTCATTGAAAATTACACCTACACGATCGAGGAGGTTGTCTAAGTGAAATTTGCTGTCGTCGTATTTCCAGGCTCTAACTGTGATCGTGATATGTACTTCGCTGTTAAAGACGCCCTCGGAGAAGAAGCAGATCTCGTCTGGTACCAGGAAGCGGATTTGAGTTCGTATGATGCAGTCCTGCTGCCGGGCGGATTCTCTTATGGAGATTATTTGCGCTCAGGAGCCATCGCGTCTACTTCGGATGTGATCAGTCAGATCCGTGCAGCAGCGGAAGCGGGCAAACCGGTACTTGGTGTATGTAACGGATTCCAGATTCTGCTTGAGATGGGGCTTTTGCCAGGAGCTATGTTATCCAATAAGCATCTGAAATTCATGTGCCATTTTGAAACATTAAACGTGGAAAATGCAGAGACCATGTTCACACGTGACTATGAAGCGCAGGAAAAAATCAGCATCCCGATCGCCCATGGCGATGGAAACTATTATTGTGATGAAGCCACTTACCAGGAACTGAAAGAGAACCGTCAGATTGCTTTCACGTATGAAAACAATCCCAACGGCTCTGTAGGTAATATTGCTGGAATTACGAATAAAGCAGGTAACGTGCTCGGCATGATGCCTCACCCGGAACGAGCAGTGGAAGCTCTCGTTGGAAATGAAGACGGACTGCGTTTGTTCCAGTCTATTTTGACACATTGGAGGAATAACCATGCCATCAAAGCTTGAAATCAGCCCGGAGCAGATTGAACAGCAAAAGCTTTACAGTGAAATGGGACTGAGGGACGAAGAGTATGCTTCGATTAAAGGCATTCTCGGCCGCCGCCCGAATTATACAGAAACCGGTCTATTCTCCGTTATGTGGTCGGAGCATTGCAGTTATAAAAACTCCAAACCGCTTCTAAGAAAATTTCCAACTGAAGGACCGCAAGTACTGCAAGGCCCGGGTGAGGGAGCGGGAATCATTGATATCGGCGATGAACAGGCAGTGGTTTTCAAAATTGAAAGTCATAACCACCCTTCTGCTGTTGAGCCTTACCAGGGTGCAGCGACCGGCGTCGGCGGTATTTTAAGAGACGTCTTTTCGATGGGGGCACGTCCAATTGCCTTACTCAATTCGCTTCGCTTTGGATCACTGGAACAGCCTCGCGTTAAATACCTGTTCGAAGAGGTAGTTCGCGGAATCGCAGGCTACGGCAACTGTGTCGGTGTTCCGACAGTAGGCGGAGAGGTTCAGTTCGATAATGCCTACAACGGTAATCCGCTTGTAAACGCTATGTGTGTCGGGTTGATCGAACACAAGGATATTCAAAAAGGAATTGCTGCCGGGATTGGCAATACGGTTATGTACGTCGGAGCTAAAACCGGAAGAGATGGCATTCACGGGGCTACGTTTGCCTCCGAAGAGCTTTCCGAAGAATCCGAAGAGAAGCGTCCTTCGGTACAAGTCGGCGATCCATTCATGGAAAAACTACTTATTGAAGCTTGTCTGGATGTTATTCAGCACGAAGCTCTTGTAGGTATTCAGGATATGGGCGCGGCAGGTCTTACTTCATCGGCCAGTGAAATGGCCAGTAAAGCCGGGACGGGCATGACGATGAACCTTGATCTGATCCCGCAGCGTGAACTGAACATGACGCCATATGAAATGATGCTGTCTGAGTCTCAGGAACGTATGCTGCTTGTCGTCGAAAAAGGACGCGAGGAAGAAATTGCCCAAGTGTTCCGTAAATACGACCTGGAAGCCGTAGCGGTCGGAGAGGTTACCGATACGAAACGCTTCCGTCTGGAACATCAAGGAGAGGTAGTGGCAGATGTACCGGTGGACAGTCTGGCAGAGGATGCACCTGTCTATCATCAACCATCTGCAATTCCGGCTTACTATAATGATTTCCAGGCAATGGAGCCTTATGTGCCAACCGTAACGGATTATCAATATACGCTTCATAACCTCCTTCGCCAGCCAACAATCGCCAGTAAAGAATGGGTTTACGACCAGTATGATTCCATGGTCCAGACGAACACGGTCGTATCTCCAGGATCAGATGCAGCCGTGTTACGCGTGCGGGGTACTGATAAAGCCCTCGCCATGACGACCGACTGTAACTCCCGCTACATTTATGTAGATCCGGAAGCAGGCGGAAAAATTGCTGTCGCAGAAGCAGCCAGAAATATTGTCTGCTCCGGTGGACGACCGCTTGGACTGACAGACGGTTTGAACTTCGGCTCTCCGGAAAATCCAGAAATCTTCTGGCAGATGGAAAAGAGTGTGGACGGGATGAGTGCAGCCTGCAATGAACTGAGTACACCCGTCATCAGCGGCAATGTTTCCTTGTATAACGAATCCTTTGGAGGTCAGGCCATCTATCCGACACCGATTGTCGGCATGGTCGGTCTCATTGAACAGACGGCCCACATCACTACGTCGTATATGAAGCAAGCCGGCGATGTGATTTATATCGTTGGAGAAACGAAGGCGGAATTCGGAGGAAGCGAACTGCAGGGGCTGCTCGAAGCACGCCATTTCGGCCCGGCACCAGTCATCGATTTACAAATAGAAGCTCAGCGTCAGAACCAGGTGTTGACTGCGATCCGTTCCGGTCTCGTTCAGTCAGCCCACGATCTTGCAGAAGGCGGACTAGGAGTAGCGCTTGCAGAAAGCCTGTTTGATAAAGAATTAGGCTGTGAGGTGACCATCGAAGGTGATCCAACCACTGCTTTATTTTCAGAAACTCAATCCCGCTTTCTACTGTCGGTAAAACCGGAAGATAAGGAAGCTTTTGAAAAATTGATTCCTGAAGCCCGTGCGATCGGAAATGTAACAGAAGACGGGGTGTATCGTATCCTGTCAAACGATCAAGTCATTTTGGAAGATCAGACAACGAAGCTTAAACAAACGTGGAAAGGAGCGATCCCATGCCTGGTGAAATCAAAGGTTTAAACGAAGAGTGTGGTATTTTCGGGGTGTGGGGGCATCCTGATTCTGCTCAGCTGACGTATTATGGTCTGCATGCTTTGCAGCACCGCGGTCAAGAGGGTGCTGGGATTGTCACGACAGACGGGGAACAAATGAAGCTCCATAAAGGACATGGACTCATTAATGAGGTCTTCTCCCAGAATCAGCTCCAGGAATTAAAAGGCCATGCTTCTGCCGGACATGTCCGCTATGCGACAGCAGGCGACGGCGGCTACGAAAATATTCAGCCGCTGGTCTTCCGGTCTCAGACGGGCACTCTCGCTCTTGCTCATAACGGGAATTTGGTCAACGCGCAGGCACTCAAAAGCCAGCTCGAAGGACAGGGAAGTATTCTCCAGACTACGTCTGATACTGAGGTGGTCGCTCACTTAATTAAAAGATCACGCCACCTTCCTCTCGATGAAGCCATTATGGAGGCTTTGTCTATGATTAAAGGAGCCTACGCTTTCTTATTAATGACAGAGGATCAAATGTTTGTCGCGAATGACCCACGGGGTCTGCGTCCGATCAGCCTTGGACAAATGGGCGATGCCTGGGTGGTCTCTTCCGAAACATGCGGGTTCGATGTGATCGGAGCCACACACGAACGTGAAGTGAAGCCTGGCGAACTTGTGGTCATCTCGAATGAGGGAGTAGAAGCAAAACGCTACGCTTCGCCGATTCAGCGGACACTTTGCTCGATGGAATATGTCTACTTCTCAAGACCTGACAGCAACCTGGACGGAAAAAACGTGCATGCCTCACGTAAACGAATGGGGAAGGCGCTTGCTAAAGAAGCCCCGATAGAAGCGGATGTAGTTACTGGAGTACCAGATTCAAGTATTTCAGCAGCGATCGGCTATGCGGAGGAATCCGGCATTCCTTATGAGCTCGGACTCATTAAAAACCGTTACGTAGGCCGTACCTTTATCCAGCCTTCTCAAGAGCTCCGTGAGCAAGGGGTCAAGATGAAGCTGTCAGCGGTACGCGGCATTGTGGAAGGGAAGCGGGTAGTTATGGTCGATGACTCCATTGTGCGAGGAACGACCAGCCGGCGCATTGTCAAAATGCTGAAGGAAGCTGGAGCCAGCGAAGTTCACGTGCGCATCGCTTCTCCGCCGATTAAAAACCCTTGCTATTATGGCATTGATACGGCGAACAGTGGTGAATTAATTGCCTCTAACCGTTCGGTAGAAGAAATTGAAGAGCAAATTGGCGCTGATAGTCTGACTTTCCTTAGTCCTGATGGTCTGAACGAAGCCATCTATCAAGGAGAGGAATCGATCGAACACGGAGGGTGTATGGCCTGCTTCACGGGTAATTACCCGACAGAGATTTATCCGAATACCGCACATCCGTATGAAAAGCTGTAGAGAAATGGGGGAACCTCGATGAGTGAATCATATAAACAGGCCGGTGTAGATGTGGAAGCTGGCTACGAATCCGTCGAGCGCATGAAAAAGCATGTGCAGCGAACGATGCGTAAAGAAGTGATGGGTGGTCTTGGTGCTTTTGCCGGACTGTTCGATATTAGTGAAATGAATTATGAGCATCCGGTTCTCGTCACTGGAACGGATGGCGTAGGAACGAAGCTGAAACTCGCCTTTGACATGAACAAACATGATACGATCGGGGTGGATGTTGTTGCGATGTGCGTCAACGATATTGCGGCTCAGGGAGCAGACCCCCTTTTATTCTTAGATTACATTGCCTGTGGAAAAAATGAACCGGCGCGTATCGAACAGATCGTCAAAGGAATCGCAGATGGCTGTGAACAATCAGGCGCGGCTCTGATCGGCGGGGAAACGGCCGAAATGCCTGGCATGTACGAGCAGGATGAATACGATCTTGCCGGTTTTGTCGTTGGTATGGCCGATAAAAAGCAGCTGGTAACCGGCGAAGCGATTCAAGCAGGTGACGTGCTTATCGGTCTTTCTTCGTCAGGTGTGCACTCTAACGGTTTTTCACTTGTACGAAAAATTATCGAATCAAGTGAGCTTTATCTGAACGAAGTCTATCCCGAATTCGGGCGCCCGCTTGGAGAAGAGCTTCTCACCCCGACACGGATTTATGTCCCGGCGCTCGGGAGGTTAAAACAGGCGGTCACCATCAAGGGCATTGCTCATATTACAGGTGGCGGTTTTTATGAAAATATTCCGCGCGCACTGCCTGAGGGACTTGGAGTTCAGGTCGACCGGACTAGTTGGTCGGCGCCTTCCATCTTCACTTTCTTGCAGAAATATGGACAGCTAACCGAGGAAGACATGTTCGGTGTGTTTAACATGGGCATTGGTATGGTTACGGTTGTATCGAAAGCGGAGGAGGAAGAGGCACTTGCTGCCTTGCAGGAAGACGGAGAGACACCCGTTGTTATCGGACAGGTTACAGATGAGGAAGGAATTCAATGGTTATGAGGAATTTAGCGGTTTTTGCCTCAGGCACAGGTTCGAATTTCGACGCCATCGTCCAAGCCGTTGAAAGAGGAGATCTTGAAGCGAACATTTCTCTTTTGATCTGTGATCGTGTCGGAGCTCCCGTTATTGAAAAAGCCCAGCGCCATGATATTGATACCGTCGTTTTTACTCCAAAAGTGTATGAAAACAAAGCGGCCTACGAAGCAGCTCTTCTTGAAGACTGCCGCTCCAGAAACATTGATTACATCGTGTTAGCTGGCTATATGAGACTGCTCGGCCCGACGCTCCTTAAGCCTTATCAGAACCGAATCGTAAACATTCATCCTTCGCTGCTCCCGGCCTTTCCAGGTAAAGATGCGATTGGCCAGGCGCTCGATAAAAAAGTGAAAGTTACCGGTGTTACGGTGCATTTTGTTGATGAAGGCATGGATACCGGACCGATTATCGATCAGGAAGCGATCCGCATCAAAGATAGCGATACGGAGGAAGATGTGAAACAAAAAATTCAGGCGGTCGAACACCGGCTGTACCCAGAAGTTATTCAGTCTTTACTGGTCAAGGAGGAATCGAAATGAAGAAACGCGCCTTACTCAGCGTATCAAATAAACAAGGATTAACAGAATTTGCGAAGCAGCTGCATGAACTAGACTACGAACTAATCTCGACCGGCGGGACGAAGCGAACGATCGAAGAAGCAGGTATCCCGGTGCTGTCGATTTCTGAAATTACCGATTTCCCTGAAATTATGGATGGGCGTGTCAAAACTCTTCACCCGGCCGTTCATGGCGGTCTCTTAGCCAAGCGTGGCAATGAAGACCACATGCAGCAGCTGGATGAACTGGAGATCCAGACCATTGATCTGGTTGCCGTTAATTTATATCCATTCAAGGACACAATTGCTAAACCAGGAGTGACGGAAGCGGACGCTATTGAGAACGTAGATATTGGCGGCCCGACGATGCTGCGGGCAGCAGCGAAGAGCTTTGAAGATGTAGCAGTTGTTGTGGATCCGTCCGACTATGAGGAAGTGATTGCCGGTTTGAAAGATGAACTCACCTATGAAAAACGCCGGAACCTTGCAGCGAAAGTCTTCCGTCATACGGCTAACTACGACGCAATGATTGCAGAATACTTTACCGCTCAGACAGAAGAAGCTTACCCGGAAACCTACACAGCTACGTACGAGAAAGTACAATCCTTACGTTATGGAGAAAACCCGCATCAATCCGCAAGCTTTTATAAAAAAGCAAATTTTGAAGGCGCCTCTCTTGCCCAGGCAGAACAGTTGAACGGCAAAGAGCTATCGTATAACAATATCCAGGATGCCAACGCAGCGCTTGAAGTCGTACTTGAATTTGAACAGCCGGCAGCTGTTGCTGTAAAACATATGAATCCGTGCGGTGTAGGCGTTGGTGAAAACATATATGAGGCGTACGTTAAGGCCTACGAAGGAGATCCTGTCTCCATTTTCGGTGGTATTGTAGCTTTGAACCGTGAAGTGGACGAGGCCACAGCCGCAAAATTAAAAGAGATCTTCCTTGAAATTATCATTGCACCTTCCTTCAGTCAGGAAGCTCTGGACCTTCTGACGAAAAAGAAAAATCTGCGCCTGCTTACCATTGATATGAAAAAGGCGGAGCAGCAGACCCATAAGCTTACCAGTGTAAGTGGAGGTCTTCTTGTTCAGGATACTGATGAAGGTTCTGTTGATGTAACTGAACTTGAAGTAGCGACCAGCCGGAAGCCGACCGATCAGGAGCTTCATGATTTGAAGCTGGGCTGGAAAGTAGTGAAGCATGTGAAATCGAACGCGATTGTTATTGCTAAAGGCGACCGTACACTTGGTGTAGGTGCGGGTCAAATGAACCGTGTAGGAGCTGCAAAGATTGCTCTTGAGCAAGCAGATGAACAGGCGGAAGGGAGCATTATGGCTTCTGATGCCTTCTTCCCGATGCCGGATACGGTTGAAGCAGCAGCTGAAGCCGGCGTTACCGCTATCATCCAGCCAGGCGGTTCAAAAAGGGATCAGGATTCGATTGAAGCCTGTGACAAGCACGGAATCGCCATGGTATTTACAAGAATGCGTCATTTCAAACATTAAAGGAAGAGGTGGACAGGAATGAAAATCATGGTCATCGGTCGCGGTGGAAGAGAGCACAGCCTGCTTCGTAAGTTCTCAGAAAGTGAACAGGCGACGATGCTTTATGCCGTACCTGGAAATGCGGGGATGGAAGAACTGGCTGAGCGTGTAGCTATACCGGAAACCGATCAGGAGGAACTGGTTCGCTTTGCAAAAGATAACCACGTCGACCTGACGGTGGTCGGTCCTGAAAATCCACTGCTTGAAGGAGTCGTTGATGCTTTTCAGGAAGCGGGTTTAAAGGTTTTTGGACCTGGTAAACAGGCTGCACTGATAGAAGGAAGTAAACATTTTGCGAAACAGATTATGGAGCAATATGAGATTCCGACCGCTTCCTATCAGGCATTCACGGACGCTGAGCCTGCTATCGAGTATATTAAAGAAAAAGGGGCTCCGATTGTCGTGAAAGCCGATGGTCTGGCTGCAGGCAAAGGGGTTGTCGTTGCAGAAACGGAAGAGCAGGCGATCGGCGCCGTTGAAGAGATGCTTGGCGGCCAGTTTGGTGAAGCCAGTGAAGAAATTGTCGTCGAAGAATTTTTGCAGGGGAAAGAGTTTTCCTTAATGGCTTTCGTCCAGGGGGACAATGTGTACCCGATGATTCCTGCAAGAGATCATAAGCGGGCTTTTGACGGAGATCAGGGTCCGAATACGGGCGGAATGGGGGCTTATGCTCCCGTGCCTGAATTAGAAGAAGGAGCGTATCAAACAGCGGTTTCTTCTATCCTGGAGCCGGCGGCGCGAGCTCTTGTAAAAGAAGGACGTTCGTTTACCGGAATTTTGTATGCTGGACTGATTGAAAGTCCAGCGGGGCCAAAGGTGATTGAGTTTAATGCGCGCTTTGGAGATCCCGAGGTTCAGGTGGTTCTGCCACTGCTTGAAAATGATCTTGTGCAGGTGATCATGGATGTTCTTGAAGGCAAGGACCCTGAACTTGCCTGGTCGAACGAGGCATGCGCAGGTGTGGTCGTCGCTTCGAGCGGATATCCGGGGGGATATGAGAAAGGGCGGCCGTTACCTGTATTAAAAGCAAACGATCACGCGTTTACGATCCACGCCGGTACGGAAAAGGACGAAGAAAGTTATGTATCCAGCGGCGGGCGCGTCCTGCTTGTAGGAGCTAAAGATAAAAATCTGGCCCGGGCACTGGATGGCGTTTATGATTATTTGAACTGTTTTGAAGGGTTCTCTGACTTTTTCTATCGCCGTGATATCGGACGCTCATCGATTTCTTCGACGGACACCTAGATAAAATAGGGCCGCAATCGAACCGATGATCGTGATGACAACGAATCCGACATCTGTTAAATATTCCATAAAGTCCATTGATTTCATCCTTTATAAGAAGGACGGGGATTGCCCCGTCCTTTTTTTATTTCGGGATCAACCCGATCATTAACTGCTGAACTTGTTTAAATTCTGCTGCCATCCCTGTTCAATTCCGTCCGTTTCTTCAGACATTTCTTCAAAAGCTGCGGTTAACGGGCAGTAGCGGACAATACCTTCAGCTACTTTCATTGACGCAAGAACCACAAGCATAGGGTGGACTTCTTTTGTCTTATTTGCTCGAATGGTTAGTAATGTCAGCATGCTAAGACCAGCTGTAATACGAACCATTGAGTTGATGATGCCAATATTTGGCTTCATGATCGGCTTCCTCCTTACCACTTAGAGACTTCCTGTGTTACCATAGTACATATTGAAACAGAGGAGGACGCTCCATGAATGAAACACGATTCCGTTGGCGTAACCGGCAGCTGCGTGAACACGCAAGCGTCATGGATGGTACGCATGCGCCAACCAAGTTAATTAAACATACCACTTACTTAAATGTGTATTTAAAGCAATGGATGACTGGACATATATGGTTGTATGAAGACCGCATCATTTATACCGGTTCGGAGCTTCCTGCCAATTTAGAAGGAACAGAAATCATTGATGGAAAGGACAGTTATATTGTCCCTGGGTATATCGAACCCCACGCCCATCCTTTTCAATTATATAATCCCCGAAGCTTAGCGGAATATGCAGCGCGCACAGGTACCACATCATTAATCAACGATAACCTCATGTGGCTTTTTTTAACAAAAAAAGAGAAAGCGTTTTCGCTGCTTGAAGAATTTATGGATTTACCGGCCACGATGTACTGGTGGGCACGCTTTGATCCCCAGTCTGTCTTAAGAGACGAAGAGCGTGAAGCCTTTGACGAACAAGTTCTTGCCTGGATTGAACACGATGCTGTCATTCAGGGTGGTGAACTCACCGCCTGGCCGGACGTCTTATATAAAGGTGATGAACAGATCCTGCACTGGATGCAGGAGACGAAACGCGCCCGCAAGCCGCTTGAGGCTCACTTACCTGGGGCCAGTGAAAAAACACTTGTGAAAATGCGTCTTTTAGGCATGGATTCAGAACACGAATCCATGACAGCCGATGATGTAATTAAACGGCTTTCGGTTGGTTACCAGACAGGAATCCGCTATTCCTCCATACGGCCAGATCTGCCGCAGATTTTTGAGGGACTGAAAGAAAAGAATCATCATCACTATGATCACATGATGTACACTACCGATGGATCAACGCCTGGCTTCTATCGTGAAGGACTGATCAATATGTGCATACGGCTTGCTATAGAAGCGGGTGTACCTGTGATTGATGCTTATATGATGGCCACCTATCAGCCAGCTCGTCATTTTAACATTGAAAATCGTGTAGGCAGTATTAATTCAGGACGAGTAGCTCACTTGAACTTTTTAACGAAGCCGGAGGACCCAACTCCACATTCAGTTATCGCTAAAGGGGAGTGGGTAAAGCGCGATGGAGAGGATATCACACCCGAAAACTCCATTCAGTGGAAAAAGAACGGCATTGATCATCTAAATCTGGACTGGGACATGAACGAACAGGATATGCAGTTCTCTATGCCAATTGGGATGGAGATGGTGAATGATGTCATTATGAAACCCTATGCGATTGATATTGATACATCTGCGGCGCAACTTCCCGACGATACGGATGAAGCCTTTCTCATGCTCATGGACCGGGAGGGTAAATGGACCGTTAACACCCTGCTCAAAGGGTTCACGGATTCCCTTGGTGCTCTAGCAAGCTCTTATTCCAACACGGGGGACCTTATCCTGATTGGAAAATCGCGTGCGGATATTGAAAAAGCGTTTAACCGAATGAAAGAAATTGGTGGTGGAATCGTGCTCGTTGATCAAGGGAAAGTTGTCTTTGAGCTGCCTCTTCCGCTTGGCGGGATCATGTCCGATCTGCCGCTTGAGGATTTGATGCAGGAAGAAAGCAAGCTGAAGGAGTATTTGAAGGATTACGGGTTTTCATTCTCAGATCCTGTGTACACCCTGCTTTTCTTATCTTCGATGCATTTGCCCTATATTCGAATCACACCGCTTGGTATCATGGACGTGAAAAAGAAAGAAGTACTCTATCCTTCCATCATGAGATAGTATAGAATGATATGAAAAAAATGATGAGGGAAGTGCGAGATGAGAAGGTTAACCTGGATGCTGCTGTTTGGTTGTGTGCTGATGCCTCTGCAGGCCTGCGCGGGAGGAGCCCCTCAGGAGCCGGCACCATCATCAGAAGCCCCTGATGGGGTTTCTAAAGAAAATGAGGAGCTTGAAGATGATGGAGACGTTTTTCCATTAACCGGAGAACCGGCTGAGGGGCAGGCGGATCATCGGGTGGTTTCTGTGATGATTAATAATCATACAAAAGCCCGGCCTCAATCCGGCTTAAGCCAGGCAGATATCGTTTTTGAAGTATTGGCAGAAGCGCAGATCACCCGTTTTTTAGCTTTGTTTCATAGTCAACTACCTGATACAATAGGACCAGTGAGAAGTGCCAGACCGTATTACAATGAGCTGGCTGCTGGATTCAATGCGCTGTATGTGTATCACGGAGCATCTACAGCGATCAATCGTTATGTCGCTGAAAGCGGTATCCCTTATCTTGACGGGGCAGGCTATGACAACAACGGCTGGCTATTTGAACGGTCCAGCGAAAGAAAAGCTCCCCACAATTCCTATTTGCGGACTCAGGGGATTGAGCGATTCATGAAAGAAAAGGGATACGAGAAACCTGAGAGCATCGAGGCGTTACCTTTTGAAAAAGAAAACGGGGAAACCTCGGAAGGATCCTTCGTCGAAGAAGTAAGGATTATTTACTCCGAGCGCCCTGAAGAAACGGTTACTTATACAGTTCGTGGGGCAGATGGGCGGTTTGAGCGTTCGAGTGACGGAGAACCATCGGTTGATCAGTTGAACGGAGAACGGTTAACTGTAGATAACGTCTGGATCGTTGAGACAAAACATGCGATTATTGATTCACAAGGCCGGCGGGCAATAGATTTAACTTCCGGTGGAAACGGGTATCTACTACAAAATGGGAAAATAATAGAGGCAGAATGGAAAAACGTGAACGGAAGGCTCCTGCCTTATCGAGACGGACGCCCTATTCGCTTCACCCCGGGCAAAACCTGGGTAAATATTATCCCGGAGCAAGCAAGAATAGAAACCACATATAGAAAGTAACCAAGGAGGAATCTTGACACATGCAGATTGATAAACTACGCGGGAAGACGCTGGATCAATTGTTCGAAGCGATTCTTTCTCTGCAGAATGTGGAAGAATGTTACGAATTTTTTGATGATCTGGCGACTATGAATGAAGTTCAATCCCTGGCTCAGCGCCTTGAGGTTGCCCGTATGCTTAGAGATGGATATACGTATCATAAAATCGAAACGGAAACAGGTGCGTCCACCGCAACCATTTCACGTGTGAAGCGTTGTTTGAACTACGGCAACGATGCCTATACCCAGGCGCTTGATCGTGTTCAGGAAAAGAAAACGGAATAAGTCAGCAGGAGACAGTCCAATTCGTGTACTAAGTTGGGCTGTTTTTTTGTATCTGCTATTTTAAACATCTTGTTAAATTTCATAATAGGCTTATTAAGCAATAGGGCCGGTTACTGTAAGACTCGACTTCGAGATATGTTTGGTCCGTTGCTAATATGGAGAGGGGCTGGCTACGGAAACAACTCGCTTTCCTGCGGGGGAACTGGCAAGCCTCCTCGGTCGCTTCACTCCCTGTGGGGTCTCGCCTAGCTCCTTCTCCCGCGGGAGTCTCCTTGTTTCCTTCACCACCCTATGATTGAAGAGTGAACGGCCCCTTTCTATATGCGATTGATCCGGCTCAAATGCTTCTATAGCGGGAAGTAACCACACATACACGCTCATGGTTATAAGTTTGAGCTCCATATATCGCAAGGTCCGGAGGGGGACGACGAAGACTCCTAGGTTAAAAGCGGAAGCACCTTGGTCAGCGTCGTATGGACTGGACTGAGCTGTCGGAGATAAAGAAAACACGAAGAGCGGAGCGATTCGATGTTGCCTTATCGTACAGAAGTGAGGGAAGTCTCACTAGACGCTAGGTGCTGGAGCTGGATAGCTCTCCATGTCGTTTATGTTCTGATATTTGATTAAGACTAAAAAAAGTGTAAGAACGGGATGAACATGATCGGTGAGATCCCGCAGGGCTGTTAAGCCCGAGGAAGCTCCCCCCGGAAGAAGTTCGACTAAGAACGCCACGTCGTGTGGCAACGTCGAACGACCCTGTGTCGTGCAGGGCCGGAAAGCGAAGTCGTCCCCCGAAGGACGTTCCGCTCAACAACTATCTCGAAATCAAGTTTTACAAAAAGGGAGCTTTACTGGAAGGTTAGCAGGGAGATTTTTAACAGAGTGGAACTTATATATGAAGAATGGAGTGTTGGTGATGAAGGCTGTGTTTGTAGATAAGTGGAACAATGAATATGTTCCAAATCGGACGGAGTGGAAGCCGGAGGAAGGTGTTTTCCGGATGAAGCCCTATCCTGTGGACTTTCCAATAAAGAAGATTAAAGAAAGACAGGCATCCATGTGGCGCTATCAGGAAGCTTTGCCTTTTGAAAAAGCGGATACATACGCCTCTATTACTCTGGGGGAAGGGATGACCCCGCTTGTCCCCCTGGATGCTGATCATCCGAACCTTTTCATGAAAATGGATTACCTCATGCCTACGGGTTCTTTTAAAGACCGAGGAGCTGCTGTTTTAATCGCAAAAGCGAAAGAACTCGGCGTATCTTCTGTCATTGCCGACAGCAGCGGTAATGCCGGCACAGCTATTGCAGCCTACAGCGCAAGAGCCGGAATGAACTGCCGTATCTACGTCCCGGCTTCAACTTCTGAAAAAAAGCTCGCCCAGATCGAGGCTCACGGGGCTTATATTCATAAGATTCCCGGATCACGTGAGGATACGGCACAGGCAGCCAAAAATGCAGTGGAAAATGAAAATCTCTACTATGCCAGTCACGTGTACAATCCCTTTTTCTACGAAGGTACGAAGACATTTGCCTTTGAAATTTGGGAGCAGCTCGGAGAAAAAGTGCCCGACTCCCTCATTCTTCCGGTCGGGAATGGAACGCTTCTGCTTGGAGCTTATATTGGATTTCAAAATTTAAAAGAAGCCGGGGTCACCAACCGCCTGCCTAGAATAATAGGTGTCCAGTCAGAATCCTGTGCGCCAATTGCCGAGGCTTTTATAAGCGGAGAGTCAGTGAGTCCGGTAGAGAATAAAGGTACGCTCGCTGAAGGAATTGCCATTGCTGATCCGATGCGTGGGGAAGAGATTATCGAAGCAGTTAAAGATACAAGGGGCACGATCGTGACAGCGCCGGAGGGTGATATAAAGGCCGCGCGGCAGGAACTTGCCGGGAAAGGTTTCTATGTAGAACCCACCACTGCTGCAACATATGCAGCTTATCAGAAATATGAAGCTGAGATCGTTCATCCCGATGAAACGATAGTGATGGTGTTGTGCGGCACAGGCTTGAAGAAATAGCTTCTAAGGAGGGCAGGACAGGCATAGGTTAGAAGAAACCTGTCCAAAAAGGGGATTTTTATGATGAAATCCTTATTGAAAAAAGGTCTGATGATCTTGTTAGGAAGCTTATTTATATCGCTTGGCATAAACTTTTTCCTCATGCCGGATCATGTTCTTGATGGGGGGATGATCGGAGTTGGCCTGATTGCCAATTATGTCTGGGGATTAAAAGTAGGGTTCACCATCATTTTATGCAGTATCCCGATTTTTACCTTTGCCTGGTTCAGGTATCGCGCTTATTTTTATAACAGTCTTCATGGGCTGCTCATCTCCTCCTTTTTCATTGATATTCTTCATGGGCTCAGAGCTTATCATCTGCCGCTTGATCCAGCTCTCAGTTCCATCGTTGGCGGTGCGTTCGTAGGAGGAGGAATCGGACTGATGCTCCGCCATAAGACAAGCACCGGCGGAACAGATCTTCTTGCCCAAATGATTGCAGATATTTCACGAATGAACGTCGGTTTTGTCATTTTCTTCATTGACCTTATGATCATTGGGATAAGCGGTTATGTTTTTTCCATGGAGACGCTGCTTTTATCTACAATTACTATATTAAGTGTGGGGCTGGTGACGATGCTCTGCACGTCGTCCAGGTTATTCCCGAGTCGTTCAATTTTAGATTGAGCGGCTTTTTTGTGTTGAAATAAAAAAGTAGCTGGATGCGGGCTTTTGTGCGCATGGGCAGGCAGACATAAAACATTCGGTAATTTATCTCCCTTATCCATTCAACCCAGTAAGCAAAGTTTGCTATAATAAGTGAATGGACAAAAGTTTTTTTGGAGGACGGAAATGAACAAACTGAGTGAGTGGAAGCATGTCTTCAAACTCGATCCGCAAAAGAATTTATCGGATCATGACCTGCAGTTAATCTTGGAATCAGGTACGGATGCTGTGATTATTGGAGGCACGGACGGTGTAACCTTTGAAAATGTGAGTGATTTGTTCGACCGCGTCCAGCCATACGACGTGCCCTGTTTATTGGAAGTTTCAGATATAGAAGTAATTGCTCCCGAATTCGATGGGTATCTCATTCCTATGGTACTGAACAGCCGTGAGAAAAAATGGATGTTCGATGTTCATCATAAAGCGGTGAAGGAGTACGGCGATATAATGGACTGGGATCAAATCGTGGTCGAAGGTTATTGCGTCCTGAATGAAGAAGCTAAGGTTTTCAAGCATGCCGAATGTTATCTCCCTGAGGAAGAGGATGTTCTCGCTTATGCGAGGATGGTTGAGCATATGTTTCATTTGCCTGTTTTTTACTTAGAATACAGCGGCACCTACGGAGACCCTGAGCTTGTTAGAAAGATAAAGAATGAACTACAACATACAACAGTCGTTTACGGCGGCGGGATCCGTTCCAGTGAGCAGGCAGAAGAAATGAGTGCCTGTGCAGACGTGATCGTCGTCGGCAACGTGCTGTACGAAGACCTTGATGCTGCGTTGAAAACAGTCAGAGCAGCGAAAAATTCTAATTTTTGAGTTAAGGATGGTGTACGATGGCACAAGCAATAAATGCCTTGATTAAAGGCTTGAATGAACAACAAAGAAATGCAGTGACTCATACAGAAGGACCTTTACTGATCATGGCAGGGGCAGGAAGTGGGAAAACCCGCGTACTGACGCACCGGATTGCCTATTTATTAAGTGAGAAAGATGCAGCTCCCCGAAATATTCTTGCGATTACTTTTACGAATAAAGCTGCCCGCGAGATGAAGGATCGGGTGGAGTCGCTTGTGGGAAAAGATGGAGAAAAGATCTGGATGTCCACCTTCCACTCTATGTGTGTAAGGATCTTGAGGCGTGACATCGACCGGATTGGTTATGACCGTAATTTTTCGATCCTTGATTCGAGCGATCAGCTTTCCGTGATCAAGCAAGTATTGAAAGGATTTAATCTTGATCCGAAACGGTGGGACCCAAGAGCGATGCTTGGGGCCATCAGTAATTCGAAAAACGAACTGCTGACGCCGGAAGACTATGAACAGAAAGCTGGCAATATGCATGAAGAGCAAATTGCCAAGATTTATAAAGGCTATCAGAAGAAGCTTCGCAAAAACCAGTCGCTCGATTTTGATGATCTCATCATGCAGACCTTGTCGTTATTTGACCGGGTGCCGGAAGTGCTGGAATATTACCAGCGCAGGTTCCAGTATATTCACGTTGATGAGTATCAGGATACGAACCACGCCCAGTATCAATTAGTCAAGCAGCTCGCCAGCCGGTATAAGAATTTGTGTGTGGTAGGGGATTCCGACCAGTCGATTTACGCCTGGCGCGGAGCGGACATTCAGAACATCCTCAATTTTGAGAGTGATTATCCGAATGCCCGTACCATTCTGCTTGAACAAAACTACCGCTCCACCGAGCTGATTCTGAATGCAGCTAACAATGTGATCGATAATAACAGCGGACGTAAGCCGAAGCGGCTGTGGACGGATAACGCCGGCGGTGAAAAAATTCATTACCATCAGGCGAACACCGAGCGCGAAGAAGCTCTGTTTGTTACTGATAAAATTGAAGATTTAATCAGGCAGGGACGTTTTCAATATAAAGATGCAGCCATTTTATACCGGACGAATGCCCAGTCCCGTACCATTGAGGAGACTTTCGTAAAAGCCGGGGTACCTTACCAAATGATCGGCGGCACGAAGTTCTACGATCGTAAAGAGATTAAGGACATGCTTGCCTATCTTCGTCTGATCGCGAATCCGAATGATGATCTCAGTTTCCAGCGTGTGGTGAATGAACCGAAGCGCGGCGTTGGTAAGACGAGCATGGATAAGATGATGGCTTATGCAGCGGATCACGACATTTCTTTATATGAAGCGGCAGCGGAAGTTGACTTCGTAGGTGTAAGTGCAAAAGCAGCCAAGGCGATCATGGCTTTCCGGAAAATGATCCAAAACTGGACCCAGCAGCAGGAATTTCTGTCTGCCACCGATATGGTGCAGGATGTTATTACGAAAACAGGATATGAAGAAATGCTGAAGAATGAGAAAAGTATAGAGGCGCAAAGCCGTCTTGAGAATATAGAAGAATTCAAATCGGTCACGAAGAACTTTGAAGAAAACAGTGAAGATAAGACACTCGTTGCCTTTTTGACGGATCTTGCCCTGATTGCGGATATCGATTCCATGAATGAAGACCCTAGTAGTGATGATACGGTTACGCTGATGACGCTTCACTCCGCCAAAGGTCTTGAATTTCCGCTTGTTTTCCTCATAGGGATGGAAGAGAATGTGTTTCCGCACAGCCGGGCCCTGATGGAAGAGGAAGAGATGGAAGAAGAGCGCCGCCTCGCTTATGTAGGCATTACCAGGACAGAGAAACAGCTGTTCATTACCCATGCGAAAATGCGTACGTTGTACGGCCGGACGAATATGAATCCGATCAGCCGTTTTATCAATGAAATTCCGGAGGATCTTGTAGAAGGTAAAGAACAGCCGGAAGAGCTGCCATTCTTCAATAAAAAACGTGAACCTGCAGGAGCGCAGGGCTCGGCACCGCAGCCGAAGAAGCGGGCTGCGAAGAAATCACAGCCGAAAGAATCTACCGGCGGTGAGAAAATTACATGGAATCCTGGTGATAAAGCTGCCCATAAAAAATGGGGCGAAGGAACCGTTGTGAATGTGCAGGGTGAAGGGGATGCGATGGAGCTCGATATCGCTTTTCCAGCTCCAACCGGCATTAAGCGATTACTTGCACGGTATGCACCGATAACGAAAGCGTAAGGAAGTGGGATAGTTATGAACGCAGATGAAGCAAAGAAAAAGATTGATTCTCTAAGAGAAGAATTAGAGCAATACCGCTATGAATATCACACGCTCGATGCCCCAAGCGTTCCTGACTATGAATATGATCAGAAAATGCAGGAGCTGATAGAGCTTGAGGAGGAGTTTCCAGATTTTCAAACAGCAGACTCTCCTTCTCAGCGCGTCGGCGGTGCACCACTGGATGCATTTGTGAAGGTGCAGCACGACGTGCCAATGCTGAGTCTTGGTAATGCTTTTGACGATCAGGAACTGCGAGATTTCGACCGCAGGGTGCGCGGAGGGACCGATGAAGATGTGAGCTATGTATGCGAATTAAAAATAGATGGTCTCGCCGTTTCCCTCCGTTACGAGGATGGTGTATTCGTTCGTGGAGCCACACGAGGCGACGGGACGACCGGTGAAGATATTACGAAAAACCTCCGCACCATCCGTAATATTCCGCTCAGACTAAAGCAGCCCGAAACTCTTGAAGTTCGAGGCGAAGCGTATATGCCGAAGCAATCCTTCAACGCTTTGAATGAAGCACGTGAAGAACGCGGGGATGAGCCATTTGCTAATCCAAGAAACGCAGCAGCAGGTTCTTTGCGCCAGCTTGATCCAAAGATTGCAGCGAAGCGTAATCTGGATATTTTCCTTTACGGAATTGGTCAATGGCAGGATGAGTCCTCCGAGGCCCACAGTGAACGTCTGGAGCAAATGGAGAAGCTCGGTCTTAAAACGAATCCGGAATGGAAGAAGTGTAACGATATTGATGAAGTAATCGACTATGTTCATAGCTGGGTAGAAAAGCGCAAGGATCTTGATTATGAAATAGACGGGATCGTTATTAAGGTGGATCGTCTGGATCAGCAGGACACGCTTGGCTTTACCGCTAAAAGCCCCCGCTGGGCGACAGCTTATAAGTTTCCAGCAGAAGAAGCGATTACGACTCTTAAGGATATTGAACTGAGTGTCGGACGTACAGGTGTTGTGACGCCTACCGCGATTTTAGAGCCGGTCAAAGTAGCGGGCACAACCGTTCAGCGTGCTTCTCTTCATAATGAGGACCTGATTCGAGAACGCGATATTCGCATCGGCGACACCGTTGTTATTAAGAAAGCCGGTGACATCATTCCAGAAGTGGTTCGTGTCTTAGAGGATGAGCGAAGCGGTGAAGAAGAACCGTACCATATGCCGGAACTGTGCCCGGAATGCGAAAGCAAGCTCGTTCGTCTAGAAGAAGAAGTCGCCTTGCGCTGCATTAACCCAAACTGTCCGGCTCAGCTCAGGGAAGCTCTCATCCACTTCGTATCCCGGAATGCCATGGATATTGAAGGTCTTGGGGAGAAAGTAATTGCCCAGCTGTTCAGAGAAAAGCTGATTCACAACATCGCAGACTTGTACAAGCTGGAGCGCGAAGAACTGTTGAAGCTTGAGCGTATGGGTGAAAAATCAGTTCAGAACTTATTAAACTCGATTGAAACATCCAAGGAAAATTCACTGGAACGGTTGTTGTTCGGGCTCGGTGTCCGTTATGTAGGCACAAAAGCAGCCAATACTCTCGCCCAGGAATTTGGTCATATGGATGATTTAGCAGCTGCCGATGCTGAAACACTCGAAGGTATTCCAGAAATCGGTGAGAAAATGGCTGACTCAATTGCGAGATATTTTGATAAACCTCAGGTCATCCAGTTATTGGAAGAGTTGAAGCAGCTCGGGATTAATATGGAGTATAAAGGAGTAAGGAAGCAGGAAGCACCTGCGGATTCTCCGTTTGCGGACAAAACAGTCGTCATTACAGGTAAGATGGAAGACTACAAACGATCTGATATTAAGAGCATCGTGGAAGAACTGGGCGGAAACGTCACCGGAAGTGTCAGTAAGAAGACGGATATCCTGATTGCTGGAGCAGATGCCGGCTCGAAGTATACCAAGGCAGAAGAGCTAGGTGTGGAGATATGGGACGAAGAGCAGTTCAAACAAGCGGCAACTCAGTCGGAATAAAACAGACAGGCGCCACTCCTGACATGTAAATGAGTGGAGCCTTGGGGACAAGCAGGAAAGCCCGGCACAATTCACGGCAGATCATCGTTTCACGTAATTACATGGGGAGTGGGAAACATGAGGAAGTGGCATGCACTATTGGTTGGTTTATTGCTTTTGGTTAGCGCGTGTACGCCAGTGTTTGATAATAAGGATGAAGTCACTCAAGAAACAAAGGATAAAAACAGTAACCAGTCCTCGATCGTTCCGAATCATAGTATCTCGGAAGAAACATACCGCATGATTTTATCGGAAGATCGTTCCAAAGTATCAAAAGCCCGTTCGGTCACGGTGAATCAAATGGGGAACCGGATGGACATCGCCGAGTTTGAACAAGGACTCAGGCGGCATTCTAAGGAATACTACGATCCGGAGGAATACTTTTTTCAGCCTGGACAATTTCTGAGCGGAGATACACTGCTTAGCTGGTTGTCTAGATACGAAGAGGGAGAAGAAGGATTGAATCCGGAGCTTGAAGAAGACGAAGCGACCGCTGAACAGTTCCGGAAAAATCCTAAATATATATCGAACATTGTGGAGCAGGATTACCTGGTTAAAAAAGATGATGATGTCGTGGAGTTAGAAGGGATAACTATTGGTATTTCCCTGCGAACGGTCTACAACTTCACGGCTGAAGGAAGAGATTATAAAGAAGACCACTCTACAGAAGAGCTTTTGAAAAAGGGGAAAGAATATGCTGGAACGATTCTAAAGCGACTGAGAGAACGGGAAGAGCTGAAGAACGTACCGGTAGTGTTTGCTCTTTATGAAGAAGAAGAAGCTAGTTCCGAGGTTCCTGGGCAATTTTTGACTAAAACCATGGTTAAAGGCTCTTCCTCTTCTATTGGGGACTGGAAAGACATTGATGAAAAACACGTGCTTTTCCCTTCGAAGGAAGCAGAGAATGATTACTTTGAAGATTCACAGATTTTCTCTGATTTCCGCGATGAAGTATCCGATTACTTCCCGAACTTCGTAGGTATGATTGCCAACGGATTTTATGTAAATGACGAACTTCAGCAAGTGTCAATTGATATTCCGATTCAGTTCCATTCCCAGTCAGAAGTCGTCGGCTTCACTCAGTATGTGTACGGCCTTGTGGTTGAGATGTTCCCTGACCATTACGATGTAGAAGTGAAAATTAACAGTATGGATCAACAGGAAAGCCTCATTGTCCAACAGGGAGGCGAAGAGGAACCTTTCGTTCATATCTATGAATAAATATCTTAGCCGCGTGGATGCTAAACATCGACGCGGCTTTTTATATGGTGATGAGAACCTGCAAATTTCGAGAAAATACGAGTTACTATGCTTATATATGCGAAATTAAACTATGTGAAGAGTTGTATTCTATACAAGTATTTAAACCGAACTAAATGAGATTATTTGCAGTTATTTAATTTGTGGAAGAGAAGAAGTTGCGGTAAAATAAGCTTTGGAAAAGTCGTGGTAATTTTCAGGAAAATTACCCGGCGTCTGTATGTATTTATTCCTTTAGGAGGCGGGTAACCATGGTGGTCCCTTATAAACATGAACCATTTACCGATTTCAGTATTGAAGAAAATCGCAGAGCCCTTGAATCTGCCATTAAGCAGGTGGAAGCAGAACTAGGCAGGACGTACCCTTTGATTATCGGCGGCGAACGAATTATGACCGATGACAAAATTGAAGTTGTAAATCCAGCAGATAAGAAAGAAGTTATTGGATACGTAGCGAAAGCCAAACAGGATCTCGCAGAAAAAGCACATAGAATTGCAGACGAAACCTTTAGCTGGTGGCGCAAAACAAAAGCTCAGTTCCGTGCTGACATCTTATTCCGTGCCGCAGCCATTGTCCGCCGGCGTAAGCATGAGTTTACAGCTCATCTTGTTAAAGAAGGCGGTAAACCCTGGAAAGAAGCAGACGCCGATACAGCGGAAGCTATCGATTTTATGGAGTTTTACGGGCGCCAGATGCTTGAGATTGATAAAGGTGTAGAAATCAATTCCCGTCCGATCGAAAATAACCGGTTCCACTACATCCCGCTTGGTGTAGGTGTAGTTATTTCTCCGTGGAACTTCTTGTTTGCAATTATGTGTGGGACGACCACCGCAGCTATGGTCTCCGGCAACACGGTTTTACTCAAACCGGCAAGCTCCACACCTATTATTGCTTATAAAATGATGGAGGTACTGGAGGAAGCTGGTCTTCCCGCCGGAGTCATCAATTACATCCCCGGCAGCGGGAAAGAAGTGGGCGATTACCTAGTTGACCACCCTCGGACTCGATTTATCAGTTTTACTGGATCCCGCGAAGTCGGCACACGGATCTTTGAACGAGCGGCTAAAGTTCATGAAGGACAAAAGTGGCTGAAGCGGACCATTATCGAAATGGGCGGTAAAGATACGATTATCGTTGATAAGGATTCTGATCTTGAATTAGCTGCGGACGCGATTACTTATTCTGCTTTTGGATTCTCTGGTCAAAAATGTTCGGCATGCTCCCGGGTTGTGGCTCATGAAGCTGTGTACGATGAACTGCTCGAGCGTGTCGTCCAAAAAACGAAAGCTGAAGTAAGTCATGGTAACCCTGCGGATAACCGTTCTTACATGGGGCCGGTCATTGATCAGGGAGCTTATGACAAGATCCTCAATTATATTGAGGTCGGTAAGAAAGAAGGGAAGCTGATGGCGGGAGGAAAAGGCGATGACAGCAAAGGCTGGTTTATTGAGCCCACCGTTTTCGCAGATCTGGCTCCTGACAGTACAATCATGCAGGAAGAAATCTTTGGACCTGTGGTAGGGTTTACGAAAGCTTCCTCTTTTGATGAAGCGTTGGAAATTGCCAATAACACAGAGTATGGTCTAACCGGTGCTGTGATTACCAATAACCGTCAGCACATTGAAAAGGCAAGGGAAGATTTCCATGTTGGAAACTTATACTTTAACCGCGGCTGTACGGCGGCGATTGTCGGCTACCATCCATTTGGAGGATTTAATATGTCCGGTACTGACTCCAAAGCCGGTGGCCCTGACTACTTGTACCACCATATGCAAGGAAAGACCACTTCTGAAATGCTGTAAATCATAATAAAACCCATCCTCTGCGATAAATAAAAGCGGAGAATGGGTTTTTTTTAGAAAATGGAGCATACTACATGTAGTCGCAGATAAGAACAATTAGATAAAAAATGGTAAACGCGCCAAAAAAATTTAAAAAAATTAATGAATGTTTATAGTTAAATCCGCTAATATTTGTATATAAATACAATATTAACGCATAAAAATTCACATTCGATAATATGTCTCAATTTTTGCAATGTTCTTGTAATTATACTATGATATAGTTGTACTTGTGTTTGACTTTTGAGACTTCTATGACTTATGTATCACAAGTAAAAACTATTGCATAGGAGTGCATATTACGACATACAGGAGGTGAAAATGTGTTTGAACTAGCGACTGCAGCTGCTTCATATTCCATTTCAGGGGCGACCTGGTTCTGGTTGTTTGTCCCTATGCCTATCTTAATTATCTTATCCATTATTTCATTATTTACTGAGAGGAGCGACTAAAAAAACATGAGTACAGCAACGTTAATAACGTTTATTATTTATCTAATTGGTATGCTTGGTATTGGATTTGCCGCATATCGTTTAACTAGTGATTTATCTGACTATGTATTAGGCGGCCGCCGTCTCGGTCCAGGAGTAGCCGCACTTAGTGCCGGTGCCTCTGATATGAGTGGCTGGTTACTATTAGGTCTTCCAGGTGCGATTTACGCATCAGGTTTATCCGAGGCTTGGATTGGTGTAGGTCTCGCTATTGGTGCTTATCTAAACTGGCAGTTTGTGGCCCGCCGCCTGCGTGTATTTACAGAAGTGGCCAACGATTCCATTACGGTACCGGACTACCTTGAAAACCGTTTCCGTGATAAATCTCACGTTCTGCGTGTTATTTCCGCAGCCGTTATCTTATTATTCTTCACATTCTACACCTCTTCCGGTATGGTTGCCGGCGCGAAGCTGTTCGAAGCTTCCTTTGCATTAAGTTATACACAAGCTCTTTGGCTTGGAGCTATTGTAACGATATCATATACCTTCCTTGGAGGATTCCTTGCTGTAAGCTGGACAGACTTTGTTCAGGGTATCCTTATGTTCCTGGCTCTAATTGCCGTGCCAATTGTAGCTATTTCTGAACTGGGCGGCTGGAACAATGCCGTCAATGCTGTCGGTCAAATCGACCCGGCTCACTTAAACATGGTACAGGGAGTAGGCGCATTAGCTATTATTTCATCTCTAGCCTGGGGTCTTGGTTATTTCGGGCAGCCTCACATTCTTGTACGTTTCATGGCCCTTCGTTCACCTAAAGATGTTCCGAAAGCCCGCTTTATCGGTGTAGGCTGGATGGTTCTAGGTCTTTACGGTGCGATCTTCACAGGTCTTGTTGGACTTGCTTACATTAACACAGCTGATGTTGGCGATTTGAGTACGTTTAATGCAGAAGTTATGAGTGAAGGCGGCGTGCAGATGCTTGCCGATGCTGAGAAGATCTTCATAACCTTCTCACAAATTCTATTCCATCCTGTCATCGCAGGTATCCTGCTTGCAGCTATTCTTTCTGCAATCATGAGTACGATTGACTCTCAGCTGCTTGTATCTTCTTCTGCTCTTGCAGAGGACTTCTATAAAGCGCTGTTCCGTCCAAATGCAACTGAGCGTGAACTTGTATGGGTTGGACGTGTTGCGGTTGCCGGTATCGCATTAATTGCCGTATTGATTGCCGGAAACCCGGACAGTTCTGTACTTGATCTTGTATCTTATGCCTGGGCAGGATTCGGTGCCGCATTCGGTCCGATCATCATCTTGTCCTTGTTCTGGAAAGGCATCACCCGTAACGGTGCGCTTGCCGGTATTATTGTCGGTGCGGTAACTGTTGTTGTATGGGGTGACTTCCTGAGCGGCGGTATCTTTGATCTTTATGAAATCGTACCTGGTTTCATCTTGAACTTAATTGTAGCCATTGCAGTTAGTGCTGCGGGTGAGCCGCCGAAAGAAATTATTGAAGAATTTGATGAAGCAGCCCGTCGTTAATTCGATGAACCTGCTTAAAAAAGATCCCTGCTTGCAGGGGTCTTTTTTATTTCGCTCTTTTAATGTCTAATGTTGATTTTTAGTAAAAGACTTGTTAAAGAAAAGGACCGTTTAGTGTGAGGCTCAGTTTCGAGATATTGGGTTAGAGTGAAGGTCCTACGGGGGACGATTTCGCTTTCCTCGGGCATGTGCTGAGCTTCCTCGGGCTTAACAGCCCTGCGGGATCTCACCGATCATGTTCATCCCGCAGGAGTCTACATCGTCCCCCTCCGTACCTTGCCAAATAAGCAACTCGAAACCACTTAAGATATCTTCTTAATGCACAAAATGAGCATGGGAGCATGAGGATTTGTCATGCTATAAAGATGGGGAATAGCCTGTCATAGAAGCATTTAAGACCAGTTAAGAAAAAGAGCACTCTCTATTCTGGCAGGGTTCGTTATTCTTCTGTGGCTGGGTTGGTGGGAAATGGCGCATACCCGTCAAGCTAAGCTCATAATTTCGTATAACCCTTTATAAACGTTATCCTTCTTTGAAGAATTTTCTAAGAAAGGATGATCTTATGGGTATCAAAAAACACCTTCGGTCTATGGCTCAAGCT